>NZ_CAJMXG010000386.1:0-2117 GCF_905219725.1 Oscillibacter sp. CU971 | reverse complement strand
CGGTACTGCGGAACGAGGCCCATAACTACCGGCGCGGCTTAAAACGCCAGCGTGACCGGCAAGTGTCGATCAGCGCCTTGTCGCAGGCAGATATGGACAAGCTCTATACGGTAGATCACTACCCCAGCGACAGTTTCACTTTTTCATCGCATGGGTATGACCTGCATATCAACAACGAGCTTGTGGCCGATGCCTTTGCCAGCCTGTCCGCACAAATGCAAAGCATTTTGATTTTGCGCTTCGTGCTGGATTTGGGCGACGCCGAGATCGGCAGCCTTGTGGGTATGTCCCGCAGCGCCGTCCAGCGGCACAGGAAGAAAACGCTGGACGAATTGCGGAACAAATTGACGGCGTTGATGCCAAAGGGAGGTTGAGCGCGGATGATGAACCCCAGCTACAAGGGCCGGGCGCTTCTCCCCATGCCGGTGATCGAAGCCGCCCGCGCCGGGGATGCCGAGGCCGTGGAACGTGTCTTGCGATACTACGAGGGCTACATAAACAAGCTCTGTACCCGGACGCTCTATGACGAGTACGGCTATCCCTATGTCTGCCTGGACGAGTGGATGAAGCACCACCTGGAAAACAAGCTCATTCAGGCTATCGTCGGTTTAGGCTGACGACAACCGGCCCGGCAGGGTAGGCGGAACACCTTACCCTTTCCATGTTCCCTTGCCTCCGGCCCGGCGCTGCACCTTGACAAAGAAAGCCCGCAAGATAACGGCGGCGCAGCATAGGGCAACGGACACATTCTGTATGCGCCGCATCGGTGGGTACGCCATGACCCCGCATCCTGCGGGAGAGCGAGAACCGCCTACACCGAAAGTCGGCAGCTTATAATCAGCGGTGCATACGCTAACGATACTCCCTTACAGCCACAGTCCGAGCGTGCAAAGCGTCGCAGGCAATGGGTAGGGCCGCGTGAGAACCACGCAGGGGTGAAAGTCCCGTGGTGCTGGTCGCCGCCAGCCGTCCGATTTATGCCCCTTTTTAGCATGAACCTTTTGTTTCGTGAAAGGGGGATTGTACCGTATGAGTACGGTATTAACGCAAAAAATCAGCGCCCCCGTTGTACGTCAGTACGAGATCGGGGGCGTTCGCTATATCGTCAAGGCTTCTGTCAGCGGCAGGGCCAGCGAGAGCGCAATAACCAAGATCAACCGTTTAATTCAGGGCGATTTGGAGAAGAAAAAATCCCAGCCCTGATTATGAATTTTTGAGCTGACTAACGGGGCCGGGTATGGTATAATGATACTGTATCAAGGCCCCGTTTTCCGGCTGCGGAATAGGAGGCCAAAATGAATAAACAGCCGGATATGGTGTTCGCACTGTACTACCGTGCGGCACGGACGAACGACAATGATACAACCTTGCACCTTGACAATCAAACGCATCAAATTCCTCTTTTTCAGAAAGGGGGTGCGCTGAAATGATGAAGCCGAACATTACCCCCGTTGGCACGTTCCAGCGCATCACCAACACCGCCCCGCTGCGGGCGGAAACCCGCGAGGCCATCCAGAACACGGTCTTGCAGTTCTATGTTCAGAACAGCCAGCCGGAGGACGACGCCGAGGGCTTGACCGCCTGCTATGAACGGCTGTCGCAGGAAGATAAGCTGGACGGAGAGAGCAACAGCATCATCAACCAAAAGCTGATTTTACAGAAGTATGCTGACGAACACCACTTTTTCAACACGCGCTTTTTCGTAGACGACGGATTTTTCGGCGTGAGCTTTGAGCGTGAGGGGCTTCAAGCCATGCTGCACGAAGTTGAAGCCGGGAACGTGGCGACCGTCATAACAAAAGACCTCTCCCGTCTGGGACGTAATTATCTGAAAACCGGGGAGCTGATAGAGATTATCTTTCCCGAATACGAAGTACGCTACATTGCCATTAACGACGGTGTAGACACAGCAAGGGAAGATAACGAGTTTACCCCTCTGCGGAACTGGTTCAACGAGTTTTACGCCCGCGACACCTCAAAGAAAATCCGGGCTGTCAAACAGGCAAAGGCACAGAAAGGCGAGCGCGTCAACGGCGAAGTGCCTTACGGTTACATAGCCGACCCAAACGACCGCAATCATCTATTGCCCGACCCGGAAACGGCGCACATTGTAAAAC
>NZ_CAJMXG010000385.1:0-2120 GCF_905219725.1 Oscillibacter sp. CU971 | reverse complement strand
GCTCCATGAAGCCGGAGAGGGTACGGGGGGTTTGTTTTGCCATAACGCTGCTCCTTTTCTCTCTTGTAAGAAGTGGTGCCGGTAGGCGGCGGGGCCGCTGAAAAAGAGCGCCGCCACCCNAAAGTGATTTGGGACGAGAGCGCTCATCATCCGCCCAAATATCCAGTATTTGGGAACCTCATTTTTGGGCGCAATAAAGAGGACCTAAAAATTTTCCGAAACCTACAGGCCCGGCTGCCGCCGCTCCGGCCTGGTTTATCGCCAGACTGCCAGAGCGAGATAACGTTCTTTTGCTGACTTTTCTTTCAAGAAAAGTCAGGCCAGGGGGCGGGAGGTGGAGGGATTGACGATTAAGCGCCAGTCCAGATCGCCTCGGGCCAGGCCCAGGACCAGCATCTCCGCCGTGGCGATGTTGCTGGCGAAGGGGACCCGGTTCTGGTCGCAGAGACGGGAGATGTAGGAGATGTCCTCCGCCCGCTCCTCGTTGNCGGGGTNGTTGAAAAACNGCACCAGATCAAACTNGTTATAGGNGATGCGGGCCCCAATCTGCTGGCTGCCGCCGTGGGCGTAGGTCAGGAAGCAGTGGACATCCAGGCCCGTGGAATCCGCAATCATGTGTCCGGTGGTGTTGGTGGCGTAGAGCTGGTGCCGGGCCAGAATCCCGGCGTAGGCGGTGCAGAATTGGACCATCAGCTCCTTCTTGTTGTCGTNGGCCATCAGCGCGATGTTCATGTCATGCTCCTTTCTGTCTTCATAACCGGCGGAGGCCGCCGGGGACTTGTCTTATCGTATCCGCAGCAGGGGGACCTTCTGCCCCTGGAGGCGCTTGGCAATGTTCCGGTANGCCGCCGCCGCGCCCTGGCTTCCGCTGAGCAGCAGGGGCACCCCCTTGTTCAGGGAGAGGGGGAGGGCGTCGTCCTCCGGGATGACGCCGATGAGGGGCAGGCCCGCCCGGTCGATGGCGTCGTCGATGGTGGCGTGCATACTGCGCAGCATTTTCCGCCGCACCCGGTTTACCGTCAGGTGCAGCCGTCCGGTGGGGAAGCGGTTCAGCTCCATCACCGTGTGCTGGGCGTCCCGCAGGGAGGAGGCGTCCGCCGTGGCCACCACCACGCAGCGGTCCGCCGCGCAGGTGGCCAGCTGAANGNCGCTNTCCAGNCCCGCCGGAGCGTCCAGGAAGCAGTAGTCGAACCGTTCCCNGGCGGCGTCCAGCATGACGGCNATNTGTTCCTCCGTCACCGGGCGGCCCCGGCTCCGGGTGGGGGCCGTCAGCAGGAAGAGGCCCGGAAGGTCCGGGTGCTCCACCGCCGCCACGTCCAGGGAACAGCGCTGCTGGGCCACGTCGGTAAAGTCCATAATGGCCTTGTCCGTCAGCCCCAGGGCCAGGTCCAGGTTCCGCAGGGCCACGTCGCAGNCCACGCACAGCACCTTCTGCCCCATCTGCGCCAGGGCGGAGCCCACCCCAGCGGTGAAGGAGGTCTTGCCCGTGCCCCCCTTGCCGGAGACCACGGCAACGCATTGGCCCGCCATGGAACGCGCCTCCCTTCCAAACGCTGATTTCGCACCTTCTATTATAGCGGATTCTTCTTGATCTTTGCAAACGTTCTGGGGTATTTTTTTTGCGTTTCGGTAATTTTAGTCATAATCACCAGCCGCCGGGGGACATTTGTGCCGGAAATACTATAATCGGCGGGCTTTTCCAGCCGCCCTCCCAGCAGATTGACGGCCCGCCCGGCGGCGTTCAGCTCCTCATTGCTGTCCACGGACTTCATGGCCAGGAATTGGCCCCCCGGCTTCACCATGGGCAGGCACAGCTCCGTCAGTACCGGCAGGGCCGCCACCGCCCGGCTCACCGCGAAGTCAAAGGACTCCCGGCGCTGCTGGGCGAATTCCTCCGCCCGGCCGTGGACGCATTCCACGTCCTCCAGCCCCAGGTCTTCGCAGACCTCCCGGAGGAAGTCCACCCGCTTGCGCTGGGCGTCCAGCAGGGTCAATTGAATGGAGGGCTCCAGGATTTTCAGGGGAAGGCCCGGGAAGCCCGCCCCGGTCCCCACGTCCACCACGGTTTTCCCCCGGAGGTCCGCCAGGGCCAGCAGGGCGGCGCTGTCCAGGAAGTGGAG
>NZ_CAJMXG010000384.1:0-2131 GCF_905219725.1 Oscillibacter sp. CU971 | reverse complement strand
ATCCCCGCGCACATGGAGCAGCTTATGATTTACGCCGCTCTGTTCTGTCTGGAGTATCGGGTCAGGCCCGCCGATATCCAGATCGAACTGCGCATCTACCAGCACAACGAAATTCTCCTGGACGAGCCTACTGTAGAGGACATCCTGCCCATCATGGACAAGATCATGACCTTCGACAAGATTCTCAAACAAATCAAAGAAGAGGAGGGATAAACCATGGACCTTAGTTTAGACGAAGTGTTCGGTCAGGTTGTTGAGATGGCCGAGCAAGACCCTGACATTCTGATGCACTACGGCATCGGTAAACTGGATGGCGCTCCGGGTCCTGGTTCCGGCCGCTATCCCCTGGGAAGCGGAAAGAACCCCAACCAGCGCAGCGGCGACTTCCTCTCCCGGGTGGATGAGCTTCGCAAGCAGAGGTTTACCTACACTGATAAGGATGGGAAGGTTTGGACAGGAGACAATGCCATCGCCAAGGCTATGGGCCTGACCAGCACCCAGTTCCGCACTCAGTTGGGCCTTGCTCGGGATGAGCGCCGCTCATCTAATGTGGCTACGGCCAAACGGCTGCGCGACGAGGGCAAGACTTTGAAGGAAATTGCTGACACAATGGGTTTCCCCAACGACTCCTCCGTTCGTTCCCTGCTCAATNAGAGTTCGGAAGCCCGAATGAACCAGGCTAAGAAAACCGCTGAGTTCCTGAGGCAGCAGATCGCTGAAAAGGGAATGAACGACGTGGGCACCGGCGTGGAGCGGGAACTCGGTATCTCTAGGGAGAAGCTAAACCAGGCGCTCTATATGTTGGAGATGGAGGGCTACGCTGTCTATGGCGGCGGCGTTCCCCAAGTCACCAACAAGGGCCAGCAGACAAACCTCAAGGTTCTCTGTCCTCCCGGCACGGAGCACAAGGACATCTACAACTTTGGCGAGATCCATTCTGTTGTGGATTACATCAGTCCTGACGGCGGTGAGACCTTCAAGCCGGCCTTTGTCTATCCTGAGAGTATGGACTCATCCCGGCTGAAGATTCGCTATGCCGAAGAAGGCGGGCTCCAGCGGGACGGAACCGTGGAACTTCGCCGTGGTGTGGCTGATCTGTCCCTGGGTGAGTCCAGCTATGCTCAGGTCCGCATTCTGGTAGATGGAAAGAAGTACATCAAGGGAATGGCATTCTACGGCGATGATAAGGACTTCCCTGATGGCGTGGATGTGATCTTTAACACCAACAAGAAGAAGGGTACTCCTATGGGGGATGTCCTCAAGACCATCAAGGATGATCCAGACAATCCCTTTGGCTCCCTCATCAAGGAGCGGGGCGGCCAGAGCTACTACATCGACCCGAAAACCGGGAAGGAGAAGTTATCCCTTATCAATAAGCGAGCTGAGGAAGGGGACTGGGGGGAATGGAGCGATCATCTCCCATCTCAATTTCTTTCTAAGCAGTCCATGACACTGATTAAAAAGCAGCTTGGTTTGGCTGCGGCTGATAAGGCGGCTGAGTTCGACGAGATCTGTGCCCTCACCAATCCCACCGTGAAGAAGGCGCTTCTGGCTTCCTTCGCTGACGACTGCGATTCAGCGGCCGTACACCTTCAGGCAGCGGCTTTGCCGAGACAGAAGTATCAGGTCATCCTTCCTATTGCTTCAATGAAGGACACTGAGGTCTACGCCCCCAATTACAGGGATGGCGAGACCGTCGCGCTTGTCCGTTATCCTCATGGCGGCACCTTCGAGATTCCAATTCTTAAGGTGAACAACAAGCAGGGTGAGGCGAAGCGCATCCTGGGCAACGCTCTTGATGCTATTGGCATCAACTCCAAGGTCGCTGAGCGGCTGTCCGGCGCTGACTTTGATGGTGACACCGTTATGGTCATCCCTACCGGAGGCAAGATCAAAATTACATCCACCCATGCGCTGAAAGGACTGGAAGGCTTCGACCCGAAACTGGAGTACGGCGGAAAACCGGAAGGTTCCTTCAAGCAGATGAAGAACACCCAGACTGAAATGGGCAAGATCTCCAACCTCATCACCGACATGACGCTGAAGGGTGCCACTGAACCGGAACTGGCAAGAGCTGTCCGGCACAGCATGGTTGTCATTGACGCTGAGAAGCACCATCTCGACTATAAGC
>NZ_CAJMXG010000383.1:0-2142 GCF_905219725.1 Oscillibacter sp. CU971 | reverse complement strand
ATATACCCCCGCCGCGTTGCCGGAAATAGCACAGCCGGGCCAGGCCGTCAAGGGCAAGCCGCCGCAAGCGGCGGGCGTTCCGCCCCTTGACTGCCCGTTCCCGGCTGCGCTGCAAAATATCCGGCGACGGGGGATATATCACCACAGAGCCCATCCCCGGCGCGGGGCGTTCACCTCTGGACAAAGTGTCCAGAAGCGGGGCCCGGTTACTTCTCCAAGTCCTTTTTCTTGTCCGGCTGCGCCAGTTCGGGCGGCTGTTTCTCTTTCCACTCGTCCAGCAGCGCCATGATCTGCTCCTTCATTTTGGCAGGAGTGACCTCCTTGCCGAAATACTTAGACAGTTCAGCAGTCGAAATAATCACACCGCGATCCTCCTTTTTTTCTTCACTCAAAATGCCGTCGATCACATCGCCGTTGAGCTTGCCCTCCTTGTCCAGCTCGTGGAGCCGCTTCGCCTGGGCCACCGAGGGGGAGGACTGCTCCCCGTCAATGGAAACGGCAATCAGCCGCTGGTTTTCCGGCCTGATATACGAGATCTCCACCGCAGGCATAAAGCCCATCTGCTTTGTGTCCACCTTGTCCAGAAGCTCCGGCACCAGGGAGTTGAGCCGGATATACCGCATGACCTTTTTATAGTTCATGTCGTGTTCCTTACCCACAATCTCCACCGAGAGCTTACCCAGGGCCTCCGCCTCTTTCTCATTTTTCGGGCGGGCCCCCTGGCGTTTGATGGCCTCCACCTCCAAATCCAGCAGCTTTGCCAGTTCGCTGGGGAGAGGATCACCCCGCTGCTTGTTGCTGTTCCGCATTTCCCGGACAGCTTCAAGATCGGTCATCTCGCGGACGATACAGGGCATTTCCTCCAGCCCGGCCCGTGTACCACCGTGATGGCGGCGGTGGCCCGCGATAATCTCATAGCCCTTGCCGTCTTTTTCCGGGCGGACGGTGGCGGGGGTCATAATGCCGTGTTCCTTGATCGTCCCCACCAGATCATCCATCGCCTTATCGTCCTGCACCTTGTAGGGGTGCTCCCGGAACGTATGGAACGGATGAAGCTCCGCCATTTTCAGATAGACGATTTTTCCCTCTTCCACCGGGCGGGGCGGCACGTCAGGCGTGGGCGGCAAATTGATCTCCGGCGGCGGGACTGCCGCCTCCTTGACGGGAGCGGCCTTGCCCGGCTTTACCGCCTTAGCGGATTTAGACGCAGGCGCACCGCCGGAGCCCGTTTCCTTGCCCTTGTCAGCTTTCTTACCTCTGGACACTTTGTCCCGAACAGCGGGCGGGGCCTCCTCACGGGCCGCCTTGTCAACCTTAGACGGGCGGCCTGTGCGGGGCTCCGCCGCTTTCTCCTTTTTCCCCGCAGACACCGTAGCCTGCTCTTTCGGGGGACGGCCACGGCGCTTTTTCGGCTGATCCGCCTCCGGCGCTTTCTTTTCCGGGGCGGTAGTAGAAGCCTCCTTGCCGTCCTTATCAGCGGCCTGGATGTCCGAAAGGTTGATTACCTTGCCGGACGGCGCGGGAGCGTCCTCACCCATACCAGGGATAACAGACTGCTCCGGCGTGGAGGGCTCCGCATGAGAGGGGGCCGCCTGATCCCCACCAGGAACAGCGGGCCCCTCGGTGTGTTCCGGCGCGGGCGGATCGCCCGGCCCGGACGGAGCCGGAGCTTCCGGGGTTTTACTTTCCTCCGGGCTCACGTTTACTTTTTCATCTGCCATTGGCTAACCTCCTTTTTCGTGAGATGAAAAAGGCCAGACCTCTCGGCCTGGCCAGCTAAAAAAATTCCCCCTTTCGTTTTAATATAAAGTCAGCACCACTCCTTTCCCAAACCGGGCCATGAAAAAAACGCCGCCTTTTTCTTGAAAAAGCGACGTTTTAGTGTAGGTTGGCTCAGTTTTTTGTTGTGATTTATGATTATGCCTTTGTAAAGAAACCTAAATGTAGCTGGAACAACATAAAACGTAGCCGGCTGATCGTTACGAACTAATAATACCAAATAAGTCTCATCAATGTTACAATAAAACCTATTTTCAGTATCAAGATCCGGATGTAAACTAACCTGCTTTCCAAATAAGCCAAATTCGGTTGAACGGCAGCTCCAGTTCATTCCCTCATAAAGTGATTTGACCTTATCCAACT
>NZ_CAJMXG010000382.1:0-2151 GCF_905219725.1 Oscillibacter sp. CU971 | reverse complement strand
ATACGGGCGTTGCAGACGGCAATCCCGCTCTGGGTACGGCGAAGCTCGGGGTCAGCGCACAGACGGCCCATGATAGTCACTTTGTTCAGCATAAATTTTACCTCACAATCACAAATTTTTTGAGCTTATCACTCTGTCATCGAGACTCCTGGACCGGCTTGCCGGTCAAACCCGTCTCTTTCATCATATCATCTGACGCCAGCCCTGCGCTGGCGTTCCGTGGGCCAGATACCAGGGGTCAGTTTTTTGCAAAGGGGGCACTGCGAAAAGGTTCTCTCCTTTCCTTCTGTTGTCTGTGAGAANTGAAATATAGAATTTGTTTGATTAGCTATATGGGATTTGCAATTCAGGCCGCGTCGGTAAGAACACGGAACGCCATAATCAGATTCTGCTCCGTGTGGTCCTTATCGGAGTACAGGCCGCACACGCCGTCCTGGAAGGCCCAGAACGGGGCGTTGCTCCAATGCAGCACGGGGCCTNNNCCCTCATTGCCCTGGTTCAGCCTACTGTCAGGAGGTTCTCCGTCCACAATGGAATAGAAGCCCTGGGTCTTCGCCAGCGTGACTTTCCGCATCTCGCCAATACACTCCGGGCGGCAATGCCCGATGACCTCCAGCCTGCTGCCAGCCTTCAGGCATTTCTTCAGCTGAGACAGGTTCTTGATTTGACATGCCGGAGCTCGCAGGGGTTCGACCGTGTTCCTGTTCCGCTCCATCAGCTCAGCGAACTGGCAGATGTGATAAATCTCTTCGCGGGGATAGGAGCCAATCTCCAGGTGGTATTCGTCAACATAGCGGCAGGTCCGCTCCAGCGTCCGGCCGTCCCAGGTCGTGATGCGGATTTTGTCACCGTCCTGGAGGCGGAACAGGTCAACGTAGCAGGGCGTGATAAACCGGATACCTCTCCGGGCGTGTCCCATATGCTGGTCCAGCCACTCCCGGAAGTAGCAGTAGATGTATACCTCACCTTCGCGGGGATTCAGCCTCAGCAGGTAGGCGTACTTGTCTGTGTCCATACGGAAGCCGTATTCCCGGCTCTCGCGGTCCATAGCGCTGTCCAGATGCTCCAGGCAATACGCCTGCATCCGCTCCCGGTTTTCCAGAATGCAGCCCTCATGCCGCAGAGCTTCGAGCGTGATGCCCAGGTCAGCCCGGAACTCGTTCGTGTTCAGGTCCGACAATTCCGGGCGGAACCCCATACTGTCCAGGGGTCCCCGCAGGTATCCGATACATCCGGTCTGGCCGGCGAGCCGCCGGCTCTGCTTATAGCTGTACTTATGTTCTTCGCGGTTCATGGGTCTGAGATTCATTCAATAGTCCCCCTCATGTCGTTATTTGCCCATTGAGATAATCCGTCCAGCNGTTCCCGGAGATAGCAGAAAATGACGGCAATATATTGGATAGGCGTTCTCCGGGAAGCCTGAACACGCATCAGGCGCAGGATATATGCGTACTTCTTCGTGTTGATACGGAATCCATAGGTATAGTGCAGCTCATCCATAGCGCTCTCCGGATGGGCGCGGCAATAGGCATGGGCCGCCGCCGGTCCCGCCAGGATACCGCCGCAGGTGATGTTGTTCCGGAGGGCGTCGAGAACGGCGTCAAAATCCGGCTGGAAGTCCTCGGCCTTCAGGTCCTTTCGGCGGTCTGTCCAGGTCGATTCATTGGACACGCCGGTCTCCATAGTCTCGATATAGTCCCCGATACAGCCGGCGATGGATAACAGCAGGGGCGAGTACCCATAGCTGAAATCGTACTCGGCAGGGGCCAGCGGCTGGATTTCAATATTCATGATATGGTCCTCCATGTACTTAACCAGTTTTTCGATTTTTGCAACTTTTGAGAGAAAATGCCCGTCTGAAATTTGAATCCGAAAAAAACGTACAAAGCCATACAGACCAGGGGAGAAGAGCGCAAAAGCGTAAGAACAGCGGCAGACACTCCGGCTTTGTAGGTTTTTTCGATTTCAGAGCCAGAAAAAACGTACAGAGCCAAAATCCCGAAAGCCTTGTGCCGCAGTCAATACACCGGAAGCTCAATTCCTTGTATGAAATCCCGAAAAAATATCATACAGGCTCAAACCTTACGGCTGCAAGGGATTGACGTATGTTGTAGGGTTTGTAAGTCTTTTTTTAAGAAAGTTTATAGAAAT
>NZ_CAJMXG010000381.1:0-2157 GCF_905219725.1 Oscillibacter sp. CU971 | reverse complement strand
AGCAGACCCCAGCGGGCGTAACCAGACCCCCGCGTCCTCGTCCCCGACCCGCTCTGCGGGGCGGTGTTCAGGGGCCGAGGGGTCCTTGTGACCCCCGGTTTTTATCCCGCACCTTTTTCGACCGGGCCTATTTGCGGTGCGCCTGGGCTCCTTGCTCTGGAGCGGGTCCGTTCGGCACAAGGCCCCGCAGGGCGTGCTCTGGTGAGGGGAGGGGTATCGCCCCGGCGGAGAGCTTGCGGCGGCAGCGTGGGGCGCCGGCGCGGCGGACAGTGCGGGAACAGCGGGAGGGCCGCTCCACAATAGGAGCGGCCCTCTGCCGGTACGGTCATGGGGTCCGTCTGTCGCTGCGGTAGGATTGGCAGTGGACGCACACGGTTTTGTTTTGCAGCTCGAAACGTTTGCCGGTGAACAGCCGGTATGGACTCACGCAGCTGTCGCGGACTATCCAGGGGGCGGAGCTTTTCTTCACGCTGTGGGCGCAGATTTCGTATCCGCGGGTGTTCCATCTTCTCATATGTCCCGCGCCCCCTGCTCCCCCTGGNCAGCCTGAGCGCACACGGGGCGGGCGCACTCAGGGAATGAACTGAACAGCCGCACGATGCTTCTCTTCTTTTTGTCGTAGACGAGGGCGCCGTCATAAGCCGGTCCGTCTTTTCCCTGCACGTAGTTCCTTGCGGCTCGTGCCGCTTCCGTGACGGAGGCATAATCCAGTTTTTCATCCGCCCCACCGTCGTCCCTGCTGTAGGTGATGACCTGGAAGCGATCTCCGCCGCGGATGGACATCATTCGAATGAGGGCCAGCTGAGCATTGTCAGCGCCGCCCATCACATCATCTCCTGCACTAAGGACTCCGTGCTGGAGTGGCCCTGGATTTTAGAGAGGGCCGCCTGAACAGACTTCAGCAGGTCCTGGAGAGCGCCGGTGGTCAGAAATCCTCCAGCGGGAACTTTTCCGGTTAAGACCATATCCTCCAGGTCGTCCATCTCCGTGAGCATCTGCACGGCGTTTTGGGCGGCCTGCCATTCTTCCTGGGTGCATTCCTCCTGGACGACGCCTTTGAGAATCTCGCAGACGGCGTCCAGCTGCATGGCGGGGTCCGGCATGGGGAACGGGGAGCCCAGCCTGACCAGGCTGTTGATCCGCTCCCCGGTCTTGGCAAACCGCTTGGCGTGTTCCAGCTCGTGGTCGACCCAGGCCAGGAGCGCGCCGCCGTCGCCCAGGTCCTGTGAGGAGTGGAGCAGAGCCAGCGTTTCCCGGAATTTGATCCCGGAGTCCAGTGCCTCCTCGCCGCCTTCCAGCAGCGACACGGCCTCGCGTGCCACCAGGGTACACGCTTCGAGGAGCGTGAGGGGAGTTTGGTTTTCTCGTTTCATGTTGAACGTCCTTTCTAATTTCTGGTTGTTTTTGGGGCAAGCAACACAATGCCACATCCCCGCCGGGATATCCATTCAGCAACAGCAATAAAAAATCCGTACCGTTTTTGACTCACATCGACGGCGCGGCGGGCGGAGCCATATCCTCCGCCAGAAGCTGTGCACCGTATTCTTTCAGCGTCTGTCCTGTTTCCTGCTGGCAGTACGAATCCATCTTGCGGAGCAGTACCGCCTTCTCCGCGGCGTTGAGTGGATAGGCCAGCTCCTCCTGCCACCCGTCCGTGCGATGCAGCTCGATACTCAGCGCATCGCAGACCCGGTCCGCCGCGCAGTCATAGTTGACATAGAGATTGATCCAGTCGTCGGGGCCCTCCAGGCGGACCAGTCCGCCGAGTACTGTTCTCACGTCGTCATTGGACTCCAAGCAGAAATTGAGCCGGTCTTCCAGCGCAACGATCCCGTCCTCAAAGGAGATATCCATGGNGGAGAGGTGCCCGGCGGAAGGGAGCTCCTTCCCGCTCAGGCAGCTTTGGAGGCGCTTCACGCGCTGCTCGTAGCTGCTGTTCCCATTGCGGAAGGCTTGATAGGCGGCAGTGGATACATCCTTCATCGCATAGGTCCTCCNGCCGTCCACAGGGTGGACAGCAGAAAACTCTCGCTTATCAAAGTCCAGATCAAACACGCCGGTGACCTTCTGGGGNTTCTCCACGCGGATATCGTCAAGGCTTGTTTCTTCCTCTGTATTCTCGTTGATGGCAGCAATGGCAATATCCAGCTGNGCGAA
>NZ_CAJMXG010000380.1:0-2174 GCF_905219725.1 Oscillibacter sp. CU971 | reverse complement strand
CCGCCAGGACATTCATCACCATGTCCAGCTCCACCGCCAGCTTGAACAGCAGACGGCACGTCCGGTTCTCGCTGTCGCGGACGGTACTCCGCAAGGCATCGGTCAGCGCGGCGGGCAGGAACTCACAGGCGTCCTGGCCGGAGACGTAGCCGGAATAAAACCGAATGGCCTTTTCGATGAACTCGTTTTGCGTCCGGCAGTTGTCCCGCGGGTATAGTTCTCTGACAAGCTGCTGCGTCTCCGGGGACATCCGCAGGGCGAACTTGATTTTTTCTCTGGGCATATAGCTTCTCCTTATATCGTCATTNTGNGGCACGCCGCTTCCGGCTNAGCCTGGGCAGCCATCCGATGGACTGCCAAGAGGTCCGGGGCGGTTTCCAGGATGCACGGATAGGCGTCCGCCAGCTTGGGCACTGCGTCGAGCAGCTCCTGAGAGACGAGCCAGAGGCTCGACGCGACGTCCGGGTNTTCCGACAGGNTTTCAGGCGGATGGTACATAATCCACTCCCGGAGCTGGTCGCCATAGGCCCAGCAGTCCAGCAGCTTGACAGCTCCGGCCAGCACATCCTCGTCCCTGGAGATTCCAGCAGCGTCTGCGGCGGCCTGCACGGTGAGACAGGCGGTCTCCGACACATCGGCCCCGCTTTGCTCTGCGGCGCATTCCATCATCCCGCTCCAGACCTCTATGAACTGAACGATGGCCCGTCCGTCGGCGGTCTGATTTTGCTTGTGGGAAAAATCCGCGCAGTCCTTCTCCCTGCCGTATTTGATCTGCATGATACATTCCTCCTTTCTCCCTCCGGCGTTCACCGGCTGTCATTNGGCAGATTTACAAAAATNGGTCCGCACACCGCTTGGATGGGTTGCGGGGGCGCAGGGAATGTGGTATGATGCGTATACTGGAATTGAAATGGTTGACGGTCTCGTATGGAGGTGCGCCGCGTGAGCAGATATGAGTTTTCACTCCGTCAGGAAGTGCTGATGGAAAAGGGGGCTTCCGTTTTGGGGAACCTGTACCACTATGAGCGGGAGCAGAATGGGCAGAGCCAGCCGGTCCAGCTCATGTACGATTTGGTCTGGACGGCGAAGCAGGATATCCTGCTGGCCACGTCGGAGAAAGACCTGGACCGCATCGAAGGGCAGTTCGACCTTGCCGGGCAGTTCCTGTCCGGCATCAAGGCGGGCGGCAATGTCTGAACAGAATGTATCTGCCGGCTTCAGTGAAGCGGATGTGTCGGAGCTCCTGAAAAAAGAATTGCGGCTGACCTTGCGGCGCACGCACCAACAAGAACATCCCTGCGCTATCCTGCTNGNGNGCNNGCCGGGAGCGGGGAAGACGGAGCTGTCCACCATGCTGCNGTCGCAGATGCGTGGAGACGCCGCGTTCATCAACGGAGACGATTATCGCCGCTGTCATCCCAGCTACCAAAAGTTGTACGCCGCGTATGGCTCCGACTCGGTCGCCATGACCTCCGCGTTTTCCTCGGCGGTGGTGGAGGGCCTGATTGGACAGCTCTCCGACGCCGGGCGCAATCTGGTGATCGAAGGCACTGGCCGGACGGTGGAGGTCCCGAAGTCCACCGCCGAACTGCNGACGGGCAAGGGCTACCGTGTTGAGATCGCCGTCATCGCCGCCAGGCCGGAGGTCTCCCTTGCCAGCACGCTTCTGCGGTTCTACCAGATGAACGAGGGCGGGACAATTCCCAGGTCCACGGCGCTGGAGGCCCACGACAACATCGTGAGCGTCCTGCCGGAGAACCTGGACGCGCTGCGGGCGCTTCCCTGCGTCTCCCGCGTCAGCATTTGGGACCGGGAGCTGACGCTTCTGTACGACAGCGGCGGCAGTCAGGAACTGCCCTCCGCCGTCCTGCGCCGCTTCTGGAGCAGGCCATGGACAGAGGAAGAACTGTCCGGTGTTCGGAATGACCTTGCCGCTCTTCGGCAGAAGGAGCAGGAGAGCGGCCTGTGTCAGAGGGAGTCACTGGACGCTCTGGCACGGCGGATTGAAACCGCCGCTCAAACGAGCTTCCTATCGCGTGACTGACAAGAGGGCCTCCCACGCCGGTGGGAGGCCCTTTTTGCGCCCATATCCCCGAACGGAACCACGGAAAACCGCCCAACGGCGGGCCTTCGAGGAAAACCAGACCCCCGACCAGACGCCAGCGGGCGTAACC
>NZ_CAJMXG010000379.1:0-2183 GCF_905219725.1 Oscillibacter sp. CU971 | reverse complement strand
AGCACAAGTACATGCAGGGGTAACACCTACCTCAGTTGTAGATAAATAACCCTGATGGGTATCTTTGTTTACACAATATGCGTACTTAGTGACAGCTCCTGTTCCCTTAAAAGAATCTGGGTCAGTCGTATATTTGACGGAAATAAGGCCAATAGCATCACGAACATTGGCCTGGTCCACAGCGTGGCGAGAGCGTTCCAACGCGCTGTTCATCATCGGAATAGACACCGCCACCAAAATGGCGATGATGGCCACCACGATCAGAAGCTCCACCATAGTGAAGCCGCCCTGCTTTTTCAGCTTGGCCTTCAACTGTTCCATAAATAAGTACCTCTCTTTCAATTTCATAGAAGTTTCTATACCCAGAGCCCGGGTTGGCGTGGGCTCAGAATACCGTTTACATACTGCCGTACATGCTGAACATGGGCAGATAAACCGCGAACAGAATCAGCACCACCAGCACCGCCATGACCACAATAATGGACGGCTCCAGCAGGGCGATGGCCCGCTTGGTTTTCAGGTCCGTCTCGTTGTCATAGTAGCTTGCCAGCACCTTCAGCGTAGATTCCATGGAGCCGGTGGCCTCGCCCACAGAGGTCATTTGCACCAGCATGGGCGGGATTTCCCTGGTGTATTCCAGGCACTCCCCAAAGGGCCGTCCGCCCTCCACGCCGGGGAGGGTGCCCAGCACCTCCTGGGACATGCACTGGTTGGACATGGTTTTGCCGGAGACCTCAATGGCTTGCAGGATGGGCATTCCGGCGGTGAGGAGCATGCTCATGGTGTGGGCGAACTGGCTGGAGTTGGACATGCGGACCACGCTGCCGATGACGGGTATGCCAAGCTGCATCTTAGCCAGGGCAGCCCCTCCCTTTGCCGTGGTCCCATAGAGCCGCACGGCGAAGACCACCAAGGCGGCGAGGGCCGCTAGAACCAGGGTATATTTCTGGAAGAAACCGCTCATGGCGATGAGGACCCTGGTGGGCCAGGGCAGGTCGATGCTCATGCCCTCGAACACTCCCACAAAGGTGGGCACGGCGTAAAGCATGATAATCGCCACCACCACCACCGCCACCAGAATGACGAACATGGGATAGGTCAGGGCGGACACCACGCTCTCGTGGGTCTTGTTCATCCTCTCGAAGTAGTCCGCCATTCTCTGGAACGCCGCCTGTAAATCGCCGGATTCCTCCCCGGCCCGGACGGTCTCCCGGAAGGTGACGGGCAGGGACTTCGCCCCCCGCTGCTCCAGGCTGTAGCTCAGGGACCAGCCGTTGGACACGTCCTCGGACACCTGCCGGAGGAGGGCGGAGAGGTTCTTGTCCGGGCACTGCTCCGCCACCAAATCCACCGTCTGCACCAGGGGCAGGCCCGCCTTTAAGATGATGGCGAACTGCTGGCAGGTGAGGGACAGGCTTTTGGCGCTGATTTTCTGGAGCCTGGACAGGGGGTCCCGGGCGGCGGACTTGGGGACCTCCTTGATGGAGAGGACGATTTCGCAGCTCTGGCGGATCTGGTTCACGGCGTCGGTGCGGCTGACGGCCTCCACCACGCCGGAGACTTTTTCGCCGCTGGCGTAAGCGCCCTCATATTTGTAGGTGGGCATACATTATCTCCCTTCGTCCCGCGTCTCTCGTCCCCCGCGGGGGTGGGGGTTACTCAAGGGGGAGCCTGCTCCCCCTTGAAGGAGGCGGAGGAAACGGAGCGGAATGGATGTTCGGCGAAGCCGGACGCAATGGAGCGGAGTTTTTGACGCCGGGGTCTCTCAGGGCGCTCTCGAAGGTTTCCTTGCTGATGGTCCCGGCGGCGTAGAGGGCGTGCAGGGCCTTGTCCATCAGGATGTTCCCCAGGGCCCCGGTGGTCTGGATGGAGTTTGCGATCTGGGGGGTCTTGCCCTCCCGGATCAGGTTCCGGATGGCCCCGTCGGTCTTCATCACCTCACAGGCCAGCACCCGGCCCCCGCCCACCTTGGGCAAAAGCTGCTGGCTGAGAACGGCTTTTAAGGACATGGAGAGCTGGAGGCGGATCTGCTGCTGCCGCTCGGCGGGGAACACGTCCACAATGCGGTCAATGGAGTCGGCGGCGGAATTGGTGTGGACGGTGCCGAAAACCAGGTGCCCCGTCTCGGCGGCGGTCAGCGCCGTCTCGATGGTCTCCAGGTCCCGCATCTCGCCCACGAGAAT
>NZ_CAJMXG010000378.1:0-2203 GCF_905219725.1 Oscillibacter sp. CU971 | reverse complement strand
TGTAACATAGCTATCACCTTCTGATAACATTCTACACCTCAAGTCAATGCACTGTTATTTTATTGGATTGCTATAGGGAAGCTGGAAGACCGTCTCTCGTCGCTGTCCTTCAGACAGTCGGTAGAAGTGGATATGATGGCTGGCATCTTGGCGGACGGCTTTCAGTTCAGCGAGGAGGACCTGCGCCGCCGCCGGGCGGAGAGTGTGAACAACGTGAAGCGGACCAATGGCCGCATCTCTTTGGAGAAATACGTGCGGGGCGCCTGGGAGGATGAGGACGAGTGGCAAGACTGATTATCAAGAGTCCATACTTCAAAGGCGGTGGCTCCAGCGGTAAGAATGCCGCTGGCTACCTTCGGTACATCGCCACCCGCGAACGTGTGGAATTTCTGCCGGATGGCCGTCCGCCGACGCACAAGCAGGAGCAGCTCATAAAAAAGCTGACGAAAGATTTCCCGGACAGTAAAACGTCAGTGCAGTATGCGGAGTACACAGAGGAGCCAACCAAGTATCACGCCTCAGAGTTCATAGCCTCTACGTTGGAAAGCTACTGGCCGGAAGTGAACCAGTCCGAAACCTATATGAAGTACATCGCTACCCGGCCTCGGGTAGAGCGGCTGGGCAGCCATGGATTGTTCGGTGACGAGGATGTCGTTGACCTTGAAAAAGCAATGACAGAGTTGAGCGAGTACCCAGGCAACATCTGGACGCACATCATCTCCCTCAAGCGAGAGGACGCCGAGCGCCTCGGTTACGATAACGCGAAGGCGTGGCGGAATCTGCTCCGCGCCCACCGCAACGAAATTGCCGCCGCCATGAATATCCCGCCCGCTGACTTCCGTTGGTACGCCGCCTTCCATGATGAGGGCCTTCATCCTCATGTCCATATGATGGCTTGGTCAGCGAAGCCGGGGCAGGCGTATCTCAATCAGGAGGGCATCCGCAAAATCAAGTCAGAACTCACTCGGGATATTTTTCAAGACGAGTTGTTGCACCTCTACGAGCAAAAGAGTTCGTCCAGAGACGAGCTGGTGCGTCAGAGCCGTAAGACGCTGCTGGAGTTGACAAAGCGTATGTGCTCGGAGTTCTGCGACAGCCCCGCGATGGAAAATAAGCTGCTGGATCTCTCATGGTCACTGGAAACTGTCAGGGGCAAAAAGGTCTACGGCTATTTGAGAAAGTCCGTCAAGGCTCAAGTGGACGCCATCGTAGATGAGCTGGCAAGGCTACCAGAGGTGGAATAATGCTACGAAATATGGTGGCGGCTCCAGAGTCAGGTGGAGGATTTCTATTCCGAACAGGAGAGGGTACGCCCTCCACTTTTTCAGGTGAAAGAATTTCGGGCGATCAAGAACACCGTCGTCCGTGAGGCGGAATATATTAGATGTGGTGCGGTCAGCTTTGAGGATGATGGCATTCAGCAAGATGATGAGCCGGGGGAGTTTGCGGATTCCTCCTACGGTTACTGGATGCTGCGAAATATGATTCGCAACGAAGGACTGCCTCTGGAGGAACGGGATGATGCCGTCGCAGAAATGGAGCGGCTTGCTGAAAGCGGCGACCGAAACGCCCAGTATCTCATGGGCATACTCTTGCGGGACGGCCCCCTGCTGATTCCAGACAGTGTGGAGGCTCGGCATTGGCTTGATCAGGCGGCGGCGCAAGGCCATGTAACGGCGCAGTATGCACTTGGAAAGCTGCTCCTCTCTGACGATGTGGAGGTCCGTGATTTGCAGGAGGGCTTGCACTGGCTGGAGACCGCCGCCGAAAATGGCAGCCACTGCGCCGCCCACTGTCTGGGGAAGGAGTACCTTAGAGGAAGAATCATCGAAAAGGATATCGCCAAGGCGGTAGACTGTTTGACTCAATCCGCCGAGGCCGGGAACCAATACGCTCAGTATGCTCTCGGCAAGCTGTACCTCCAAGGGAAAGAAGTAGGACAAGACTCAGCAAAGTACTGGCTGACGCAGCTTGCAAATCAAGGCAATAGCTACGCACGGTTCCTCCTGGACCATCGTCAACACAGCCCGTCTGTTCTCCTCTGTACTGTAAGGCTCCTCCACCACATGAGCAACATTTTCTGGGAGACGATTCCGCCGCCTAATCCGGCGGGCGGTCATGTGGAGAGCAAGCTCATTGGTCGGATTCGTGAAAAGAAAATCGCTATGGGCCATAAGCCGGACGATCACGAGGAGTATCAGGA
>NZ_CAJMXG010000377.1:0-2209 GCF_905219725.1 Oscillibacter sp. CU971 | reverse complement strand
ACTATCATGGGCCGTCTGTGCGCTGACCCCGAGCTTCGCCGTACCCAGNGCGGGATTGCCGTCTGCAACGCCCGTATTGCCGTCGAGCGGGACTTCGCCGACCAGTCCGGCGAGAGAGCCACTGACTTTTTCGACGCCGTTGCCTGGCGCGGAACCGCCGAGTTCCTCTGCAAATATTTCGAGAAGGGCCGCAAGGTCCTGCTGGATGGCCGCCTCCAGACCCGCCAGTGGACTGACCGCGACGGCAACAAGCGTGTCTCCGTCGAAATCGTGGCCGAGAGCGTCTACTTCGCCGATTCCAAGCCCGCCGAGGCTCAGGGGGATACGGATGAGGGCCAACTTCCTTGGGCGTCCTAAACCGAAAATACCAACGGGGGGGCGTATAGCCTCCCCTGACTTTTTATCAAGGAGAAGCCGGCATGAAAAAATATCCCCAGCTGATTGACCCCGTGGAGGGCAGAATCTACATGAACAATAACGGCTCTACCTATCGCTGTACCCGGCGTATCGACAGCGAGACCGCTGTTATGGTCCGGGAGACGGACGGCTGGACGCTAATCGCCCATCGGGTCCGGCGCCTTGAGAACGGCAGCATCGAGTGGGACTGTTCGACCGGCGGCCACTGGCCCGGAGGGATTCCCCGAACTGGCCCCGGCTCCGTATTCATCCGAAAGGAGGACAAGCATGGAGACTAAAAAAATTTCCCTGGCTGACCGCCTGAACAGGCTGAGCGAGAGTGAGGCCGCGCACCCGGAGTATGACGGCTTTATCGTTCAGAGCATGGCCCGGATGCCCATTGCAAAATACATAGGTAACTACAATACCTTTTGCGACTTACAGATGCACACGGAAGTGCGCGAAGACCTGCCGTATCAGGAGACAGCAAAAGTTATCACTGNGCTTGTATCCGCCGGTCAGATGAAGCCGAAGGACAAAGAGCGGGTTGTCAAAGCCCTTGCCTCACCTATTATCAAAATTCAAAGGGCCTACGACGCGCATAACCCGGCCATGCTTCCATATTGCAAGCCCCAAAAAATCGCATCTCACCAGTCCCGGCAAGAGAATCTCGCGAGCCGTTTGGAGCATGTCGGAACAATCGCGGGGCCTCCCTACAACTGTAACCGTCTTCCCATCTGGAGGTTTTTCCTGGGTGTATGGGCCCTCACCGGAGATGAACAGGTCATGGACATCTACCTGGGCCATATCCANCCCCACATGCGCGATAAGAAGACCCAGTTTCAGGAGGCGGTTTGCAAATTCAACTGTTATCCCTCCCGGGAGCGAACGGCCCTGCTGTATAAAATTCTGGTGGAGCCGTTCGCGGCCCTTCCCTGAATGAAAGGGTACGGATAAGCGGCTTCTGTGCAATCTGGACAAGGCACCCCCAAGGCCAGGATCGCCCGCCTCCGGCGGGCGGTCCTGGCCTTGGGCTTATGCTACCATCTTCGACTACTCTCAGGAGGTAACATGACTACACCCAATATCATCAAAGAGACCTGCGAGGGTACTGTTTGCATCCCCCTCCAGGACGCACTTTTTCGCCGCCGGGAAATCTACTGCACCGGGGAGATTGACGCTGAGACTGCCAACAGTATCATCGTCCAGCTGCACTTCCTTTCCATAGAGGACCCCACTGGCGAAATCACCCTGTATATCAACAGCCCCGGCGGAGAAGTCAGCAGCGGACTTGCCATGTATGACGCCATGCAGGCCGTCTCCTGTCCGGTCAAGACCGTCTGTGTTGGCATGGCGGCGAGTATGGCGGCTGTTCTGTTTGCATCCGGAGCCAAGCGGGAAATCCTGCCCCATGCCCGTATTTTGATTCACGACCCGGTTATCTCCGGCAGTATCGGCGGCAGCGCCCTGAAACTTGACAGCGTCGCAAAAGACCTGATGCAGACCCGTGAAACCATGGGCAGGATTCTCGCCAAGCATACAGGCCACAGCCTGGAGGACGTCCTGAGCAAGACCGCGACGAATTCCTATTTTAATGCCAGCGAGGCCGNNGCNTGGGGGCTGGCGGANCGAGTAATAGAGGGATTTTGAGAAAAGAGGTGAATAGATGAAAAACAAATCCTGCCGTATCCTGGCCCGTGACCAGTGTATCAGCAACGACACCTGGACCACGGGCCTGAACAACAATGACCTGATTATAGGCCCGTCCGGTTCCGGCAAGACCAGGGGCTATGTGCTGCCCAATCTCTTGCAG
>NZ_CAJMXG010000376.1:0-2210 GCF_905219725.1 Oscillibacter sp. CU971 | reverse complement strand
GTTTCAACTCCTTTCCAAGCAGTTCTGTCAGGAAATCGCCCACTACCTCCGAGGCACGTTTCTGCATATCGCCGGTAACGTGGGTGTAGGTATCCAGGGTGAACGATGCCCGGCTGTGACCCAGGATGCCAGAGAGCGTCTTGGCGTCCACGCCGCTGGACAGCGCGTGGGTCGAGAATGTGTGCCTGAGATCGTGAAATCGGATGCTGGGTAGGCCGGTGTCTTTCAGCAGTACCTTCAATCGGCTGTAGGCGGCGCGGGGATTGACGGGCAGCTCTGGCTTCAGCGGATTGGGGAATATCCAATCGGTGAGTGCCGCTTCTTTCCTCTCTCGCAGACACTGTACCGTACTGGCTGGCAGGACGATTTTACGAGTACCAGCGTAGGTTTTGGTGTCCCCGGTAGTAAGTACGCCACCCTTCTCCACATGAACGGTGCGTTGGATGTTCAGCACTCCATGCTCCGCGTCGAAGTCCTCCCAGCGCAGGCCGCATATCTCACCCAGCCGCAGGCCGGTGGTCAGTTCGGTGTAGAAAAAGTCGTGCCAAATATCGTCCACTTGAATCGCGGCCATGAACGTATCGAGCTGTTCAACGTTGAGGATTTGCTTGGGCGGCAGCTTTCGTTTGGGTACAGTGACCTCCGCAACTGGATTTCTGGGGATTAGCCGGAATTGCTCCGCCGCGCCCATCGCCCCGTGGAGCAGAGTGTGGATACAGTGTACCATGCTGTCGGACAACTGCTGTCCGTATTTTTCGTGTTTGCGGACTCGGCCCCGCTTTTTCAGATGGGCGTACAGCTTTTGTATTTCTGCCGGGGTAATTTGATTGAGCGGCCTGTCGCCGAGGGTGGGCTTGATGTAGAGGTCAGCGTAGCGGCGATAGGCCTGGAGGGTACTGGGGCGCACAGTGCCTGCCATGTACCCGTCCAGCCAGCGATCCAGCCAATCGCCCAGCGTCATAGAACTGTCCTCGGTCAGGTCTACACCCTGGTAGGCGTTGATCTCCTGCCGGAGTTTTACGGACAGTTCTTTCTGCGTGGGAGCGTAGACGTAGTGGAAGATGGAGTCTCCGTTTTCTTTGTGGCCCACCACGATGCGGCCCTCCCACCGACCGTCGTCGCGTTTGCGCACCATGCCATCGCCAGACGGTCTGCGCTTTGCCATCTGTCATTCACCTCCATTCCGAATATCACCATCGTTGTCATCCATGCACTCTGCCATGATCCTGACACCCAGCCGAAAGCCCAGGATAAAATTCTCGGTTGCTGTAATGCCGTTGATCTCATGCTGTGACCGGATAAGTTTTGTAAGAGTCTCCTGCTCGGTTTCCTCCAGCTGTTCCATGAGCTGCTTTTCATATTTGGCGACACGGTCTACTGCCCGCTTCAGTTCTGAGCCAGGTGTCATCTGCTGTTCGTTGGGTATGATGTTGCCATAGTAGAGATCTTCCAGTGTTTTTCTCATCTCCAGCTGCCTCCTTTGCAACACCAACACATACCACACCTTGGCGGGAATAGCTACTACTTTTTTCGAGGACTTTTATTCTTTGTTTTGCGGCGCAGAATCTGAGCGGGGGATGGGTGATCACAGGCCGCCCCTTTGGTAACGGACAGCGTCGTCCAATGAGATACTGCCGCTGGTCTTTTTCACGTTCTGGACGCACCGCCCACGGAGCGCCTTGAGCTGCTCATCGGGAATCTCCATCCCGGCCGCCAGCACATTCATTACCATGTCCTGCTCCACCGCCAGCTTGAAGAGCAGGCGGCAGATCCGGTTCTCCGTATCCTGCACTGTACCACGCAGGACGGATGCCAGCGCGGGCGGCAGATAGGCAGTGGCATCCTGACCTGAAACGTAGCCAGCGTAGAACAGCGCGGCCTTCTCCAGATACTCACTGCGGCTTTTGCAGTTCGCAATTTTCATCGCTCTGTCTATCACCTCCAGCGTGGACGGGTACAGCCAGACGGGGATGCGGGTCTTGACTTCTGCGGGTGTGTTTGGTTCCNCCGAAATGTGCGTATTTTTGCTCATTGGAAAATTCCTCCTTTTTGCTGGAAAACCACCTGTCACAGCCACCTTGGAAAAGGTTGAAACAGGGCGGTTTTTCCTCTGTTTTTCTTCATTCCGACCACCTGGGACAGCCAACAGGGGGTAAAACCGACCACCTATGGAAAATCCCCGACCCGCGTTGCGGGGCGGTGTGGCTGGC
>NZ_CAJMXG010000375.1:0-2219 GCF_905219725.1 Oscillibacter sp. CU971 | reverse complement strand
CATTAAGTATTCTCGACACAGCAGAAGACGAAATGCCGAAAATGTCAGCAATTTCTTGGTTGGTGTAAACGCCAGCCATTGCTTTGATACGATTGATGCGTGCTTGCGACGGTTGCGTTGAAGTTCTGGGCGTGGCGTACTCTCTGACGGTCTTAGGTTCAGTGTAGCGAAGGATTTCGCTTAAGGTTGTGTCAGAAATTGCGCCGGCCTGAATGGCGGCCCATTCGCGACTGCTGATGGTAATGCGTGACTTTTTTCCGCTGGCACCGGTTGTAACTCTGGCGTCGCTGATAGCGGAACGACGAATTTTAGAGATTTCGTCTTTGTCGGTGATATTGTTGGCCTGAACCTTAGCTTTCACCATGGCATTAGCAATGCGCTGAGCCTCACGCTCACGGGGGGCATTCAACTGTGCCAAACGGAGCGCAGCCATAAGGCGGTTTACTTCTGGTTCATAGGCCTGTGCCGCACTGGCAGAACGCTTCAATGTCGGAGTTGCTTTATATTCAAGCCTTGCTCTATCGGCCAGGGCCTTCATCCTGTTGGCATGGGCCGCATAGAACTCTTCTTGGGGAGTACCAGAGGACAGCTTACGGACGTCATCAACAGCCTCGATACGGCTTACCTTGGTGGTGGCCCGAACGGTCTTTCCGGTCTTTGGGTTAACATAGGTTCGACCGGACTCCTTGTAGACAACCTTGCCGGACTGGGGGTCAATGACGCCGCTTCCCTGACGCTCAGGTACATCGACGGTCTGTTTACGGCGGGATAGCAGTGTGGAGGCACCGCCCCTCTCTTTTCCCTCTTCATCGGTATACCCCTGGTACTTGCGCTTAAGCTCGGCTATGCCGTTGTCTTTTTCAGACTGCCGGTAGTCCAGCTTGTGCTTGGCGGCGTCGATGACCACCATGCTGTGTTTAACAGCACGGGCAATCTCACTTTCAGGAGCCCCCTTGAGGGTCATGTCAGTGATAAGATTAGAGATTTCCCCCATTTGCCGCTGTGTTGCAGCGCCTTTGGACAGAAGACGAACACCGGTTCTCCCCTCCGTGGAGTAGGCAGTCTTCGGGTCGAAGCCTTCCAGATCCTTAAGGGCGGGGGTAGATTGAATTTTCACCTTCCCACCGGTAGGAATGACGACAACCTGGTCACCGTCGAAGTCTGCACCAGAAAGACGTTCTGCTACCTTGGGGTTGATGCCTACAGCATCCCGGATGTTCTTACCGAGGATAGAGATTGCGGAGGGGTTCTTGTTGTTGACTGTGAGAATAGGAATCTCAAACGTTCCGCCATGAGGATAACGAACCAAGGCTACCTGCTCACCATCCCGGTAGTTGGGAGCGAAAATCTCGGTTTCCTTCATCGCATTGATAGGGAGGATGACCTGAGTGCTCTGCCTTGGGAGAGCGGCCGCTTTCATATGTACAGCAGCGGAGTCACATTCATCGGCAAAATCGAGCAGGAGCTTTCGCTTAATAGTTGGATTGGTGAGAGCACAGATTTCGGCGAACTCATCCTCAGCGTCGGCATAGGTCAAATCCAACTGCTTTCGGATAAGCTGAAGCGGCTGCTTAGAAAGAAACTGGGAGGACAAGTTCTTACTCATCCGATCCCAGTCGCCCTCTTCTTTTAACTTGTTGATAGCAGACAGCTTCTCAATTCCGTCAGCGTCGATGTAATGACTCTGCCCGTCGGCCTTGATAAACGCACCGAAAGGATTGTCAGGGTCAGCCCCGATTTTCTTCATGACGTCCATCTTCGGTGTGCCGGAAGCCTTGTTGGTGTTGAACACAATGTCGCACCCATCAGGCATATCGTCGGAGTGCATGGCCATACCCTTGAGGTAGTGAGTTCCGTCTACAAGGATGCGAACCTGAGCATAGTGGGAATCACCGAGATCCAAGTCCGCAACGCCGCGACGGATTTCGATGACGCCATCTTTCAAGGCCCCGCCCTCATCCCCGTACAGGATCTTCACTCTGGAAGAGTCAATGCTGGCCGGGTACTCACGCTTGTCCCAGGAATCGCCGCCATCGGTGGAGTGGTACTCTCCGACAGACTTGACCAGGTCGAGGTTCTGATAAACTTCTCTCTGGTCAATTTCGGGAATAGAGATGACAGGAGTGATGGTTCGCTTCTTGGGGTCGTTGACCTGGGGCACGCCGACACCATATCGGTTGTAGCCCTCGGTTTCCAGGATGAATAAGGCTTCCTGAAGT
>NZ_CAJMXG010000374.1:0-2221 GCF_905219725.1 Oscillibacter sp. CU971 | reverse complement strand
TTACAACCATTACGAAAAAATCGTGCTGGTTATGGATAATTTGAATATCCACTCCATCTCTTCGTTGTATAAAGCCTTTGAACCAATTATAGCCAGACAGATTGCACAGCGATTGGAAAACGCATTTTTCAAGGCCTTCTACTTCCCCACACAGAACCGGGAGAAGATCCGCTCCACAATCTCCTCCTTGGCGGTCCTCCCCGTCAGCTCCCCAATGGCGTCCAGGGCCTCCTCCGCGTCCGTCAGGGCGGCGTCGGGGGTCAGGCCGTTTTCCAGGGCCTCCAGGGCCCGGCGGACGGCGGCCCGCGCCCTGTCCGCGGCCTCCTCCTGCCTCCGGTCCGTCAAAAGGCTTCCGGCCTCCCCCGGGTCCCCGGCGGGGAAGAGGGCCGCTACGGCGTTCTCCAGCTTGTCCAGGCCGTACCCCGTGACGGAGGAGACACAAAGGCAGGCGGCGGGGTTGTTGGCATCCTTTTGAATGAGCCCGATCGAAAAGGCGTGGGGGCCGGTGAGGTCGCACTTGGACTCGACGCAGAGCCAGGGCTTCCCGGTCCGGGCCACCTGGTTCAGGAGGAGGGCCTCCGCCTCCCAGTGGGCCTTGTTCTCCGGGCAGGCCTCCACAGCCCCGTCCCGGACCAGCAGAATCAGCTCCGCCTCCTCCATGGCCCGCCGGGATCGCTCCACCCCCAGCTTCTCCACCGCGTCCTCCGTCTCCCGGAGGCCCGCCGTGTCGATGAGCCGCAGCAGCACCCCGCCGCAGAGGACGGACTCCTCCACCGTGTCCCGGGTGGTCCCCGGAATGTCGGTGACGATGGCCCGCTCATACCCCGCCAGGGCGTTCAAAAGGGAGGATTTTCCCGCGTTGGGCAGGCCCACAATGGCCGTCCGCACCCCCCGCTTGAGGACCTTCCCCCGTTTGCAGGTGGCAAGCAGCGCCGTCAGCGCGTCCCCGGCCTGCCGGAGGGCGGCGGCGATCTCCTCCGGCCCCGCGTCCTGGATATCCTCGTCCGGGTAGTCCACCACGGCGTAAAACCGGGAGGTGATATCCAGCAGGGCCTCCTGAATGGGCTCCAGCGCCCGGCGGAGACCCCCGTCCAGCTGGGCGGCGGCGTTCCGGGCGGCGGCGGCGGTCTCCGCGTCGATGAGGTCAATGACGGCCTCCGCCTGGGTCAGGTCCAGCCGCCCGTTCAAAAAGGCCCGCTTTGTGAACTCCCCCGGCCCCGCCTGCCTTGCCCCGGCGGCGAACAGGGCCGCCAGCACCTCCCGCAGGACCACCGGGGACCCGTGGCAGTGGAACTCCGCCGAGTCCTCCCCGGTGTAGCTGCGGGGCCCGGGGAAGCGCACCGCCAGCCCCCGGTCCAAAACCCGGCCCTCCCGGTCCAGGAACTCCCCCAGGACCATCCGCCGGGCCTCCAGCTCTTCGAAGGGCCGGGCGGAGCGGAAGACCCGCCCGCAGGCGTCAAAGCAGTCCGGCCCGGAAATTCGGACGACCCCAATGGCGGAGGGCGCGCCTCCTCCGGCGGCGATGGCGGCGATGGTGTCCATGAAGTATCTCCTTTCAAAAGCAAGGGGCGGGCTGTCCGCCCGCCCCCTGTAAGCTGTCACTCGGTTGCCGTCGCTCCGGTCCGGTTGACCGCCGGGCAGCCAGAGCGCGCTAACGTTCTTTGGATACTTTCTTTCAAGAAAGTATCAGATTCGCTGGCTGTAGCGGTACAAAATCACCGCGAACTGGGCCCGGGTGAGGGTTCCGTTGGGATTCAGCGTCTTGTCGGCGCCGCCGCTGACGATGCCGTTGGCCAGGGCCCAGGAAAAGGCGTCCCGGGCCACGGCGGGCACGGTGCGGCTGTCGGTGTAGCCCGCCAGGCTGGTGGTGTTTTGGTTCAGGCTGCCCGAGAGGCGGGCGCAGCGGTACAGGGCCGTCACCAGCTGGTGGCGCTTCACCGCCCCGGTGGGGGCGGAGCCGTCGGCAAAGCCGCCCTGCACGGCCCAGTGCCGGGCCTCCGCCATGTTGGCGGGGTTGGAGCCGGTGAGCCGGGCCAGGACGATCCACATCTGCTGATGGCTGATAACGCCGTCGGGATTGAAGCGGCCTCCCGTGCCGTTCATGTAGCCCATCTGGTTGGCCCAGTTGATCTCCCCCGCCGCCCAGTGGCTCATGGGAACGTCCCGGAAGAGCTGCTGGGACGCGTCGGTCTGGGGCGCGTCCAGGGTGGGGTTCTGGGTA
>NZ_CAJMXG010000373.1:0-2243 GCF_905219725.1 Oscillibacter sp. CU971 | reverse complement strand
CTGCACAAGCTGTTTGCACCATTGCTGCTTTCAGCACTTTACTCAAGCGGTTTTAGCCTATTGGTACAGCTTCTTATATCCTATCAATTCAACATCGACACAGCCTGCGTAGAATTGGTTTTTGACGATAGAAGCCAGATTTCCATTGACTTCACCGCCGTTGAAAACGAAGTTGCCGATAACCGCTTCCAGCGGTCAGAGCTGGATTATCTGATCTACAACGACCCGCTTGCTTATGCCGATCTGATTCTGAACAGCAAGCTGAACGTCCTGTTTGAACAAACCGACATACATGGTGTATCCCTCCTTTCTGAGAAGATAAATTCGTTTGTCAGCCCATATCGGCGGCAAGAGCCTGGTCGATGAGCTTTTGCAGCGTCTCCGCCTGCTTCTTTTCCGTGATGGCGCCTACGATGGGGTCACCCACGATATTGCCGTTGCGGTCAACCACATAGGTGGTGGGGTAGGCAAAAATGTTTGTAGTGAACTTTCCCGCCTCGCCGTCGGAAGCGAAATACACATTCTGGTAGGTCACGCCCTTCTTGGCCAGTACATCTTTTGCTTCGGAAATTGCCGCTTCATCGCCATCCAATGTGAAGGTGTTGACACCGATGAGTGCGCCGCCCTTCTTCGCAAGCTCCTTGTTCAGTGCGTCCAGCTCGGAAAGCTCGCCCACGCAGGGATTGCAGGTGGTGAACCAGAAATTCACCACGGTGACGGCGTTGGCGGAGAACAGCTCGTCGCTCTTCACCGTGTTGCCATCCAGGTCCTTGCCCTCAAAGGCGGGGAATTTCTGCATGCTGCCGTCATCAGGCGGCGTGGTCATGTCGCTGCCCGCGGGCACGCTCATAGCGCCATCCGTAGATTGCTGTGCCGCCTCGGGGTACTTTTTCTCTATCATGGTCAGCTTGTTTTCAATCTCGCGGATCTTCTCCGCCGCCTCCTTGAGCAGCTTCAGCTCATCCTCCGTAAACTGATCTTTGGAACCTTCGATGGTGTCCAACAAGAACTCACCATAGTTTTTGTCGTCCTCCTGCATGGTCATGCCCTTGTCGGCCGCCATGAAAACCTTTTCCCAAAGCGCTGTGTCCTCCGAGAGAATGGCATTTTCCTGCGCCATCAGCTCCTTGTGCATGGCAACCGCTTCCTCGGCATTCTTCGGTTCGCTGCTCATTCCGTCCATTTTGTCTCCGCCCTTTGTGCCGCAGGCTGCCAGAGAGAGCACCATCAGTGCAGTAAGCAGCAGCGCCAGAATTCTGCCGGCAGTATTCGTCCTATTCATCTTCATTCGTTTTATTCCTCCCTGTTATTGTTGTTTGTCTGTAGCGTTTCCGCTGCTTTTGCCTTATCTTTACCGTCTCCGAAGCCGTAGCGGAAGCACACGGCTTTCGTCGGACAGGCGCGGATGCACATTCCGCAGCGGATGCACTCGGTATGGTTGGGCGTTTTCGTCACATCCACATCCATCTTGCAGGCTCTGGCGCATTTCCCGCAGGAGACGCACTTATTCTTATCCACCTTCATCTGGAAGAGGGACACCCGGTTGAACAGCGCGTAGAACGCGCCAAGCGGGCAGAGCCACTTGCAGAACGGTCGGTAGAACAGTACGCTCAGCGCAATCACCGACAGCAGGATGCTGAATTTCCATGTAAACAGCTTGCCCAGCGCCGCCCGGATGCCGGAATTGGCAAGGGACAGCGGGATGGCTCCCTCCAGCACGCCTTGGGGGCAGAGGTATTTGCAGAAGAACGGATCTCCCATGCCAACATCGTTCACAAGGAACGCCGGTAGCAGGAAAACCATCACCAGCAGGACAGCGTATTTCAGGTATGTCAGCGGCTTCAGCCTCTTTGTGGAAAGCTTCTTAGTGGGGATTTTGTGCAGCAGCTCCTGAAACCAGCCGAAGGGGCATAGAAAGCCGCAGATAAAGCGCCCCAGCAGCACGCCCAGCAGAATGAGGAAGCCTGTGATATAGTAGGAGAAGCTGAACTTGGAAGACCCCACCACCGCCTGAAACGCCCCGATGGGGCAGGCCCCGGACGCCGCCGGACAGGAGTAGCAGTTCAGCCCCGGCACGCAGACGGTCTTCCCCGTCCCCTGATACAGTCCGCCCTTGAGAAAGTTCGGCAGATGCAGGTTGGTCAGCAGCGTCGCCCCCGCCTGAATCCAGCCCCGGAAGCGGGACATGGTCTGTGAAACGCCTGAAAACTTTTTACCCAATGCCCACACACTCCAGACATAAT
>NZ_CAJMXG010000372.1:0-2260 GCF_905219725.1 Oscillibacter sp. CU971 | reverse complement strand
AGACAGCCCCCACATAGCGCCCCACCACCCAGCTGTCCACCATGTTGTAGAGCTGCTGGAGGAGGCTCCCCGCCAAAAGGGGCAGGGCGAAATAGAGGATATGCCCGGCGGGGCTGCCCGCAGTCATGTCCCGGAGGCCGTTATGCCGCTTCATTCTTCGCCCTCCCATAAAATTCCCATCGCCCCCAGGGCCTCCCGCACCCGGCAAAAGGCGTCCTCGTCCGGGCAGGAGAGGGTGTGGAGGTGGATGCCGCCGGTGNGGTCCGACAGGGGCCGGGCCCCTGCGCAGCGGGAGAGGAACTGGCCCACGTCGTACCGGCTGGCAAGCTGGAGGGGGCCGGTGAGCTGGCCGTAGACGGGATGCTCCACAATCACGTCCAGCACGGAGCAGCCCTGGTCCACCACGGCGCAGAGCTCCGCCTCCATGCCCGCGGCGTCGTGGCGGCAGGCCACCCGGCGGACCAGGTCCTGGCTGGGCTTCAGAATAACATAGCCCCTGGGGGTGGCGGAGATGTCCGCCCCGGAGGCCCGGAGCAGGGCCACGTCCCCCACCACCGCCTGGCGGCTGACGGAAAAGCGCTCCGCCAGGAACCCCGCGCTGACGGGGCGGCTGGACTGCCGCAAGTGCTCTAAAATGGCCTGACGCCGTTCCTCGGCCCGCATAGCGGTCCCTCCTTGTCCGTAACGTTCCAATTTAAAAGCAGTATACCACAATTTGGGGAAAAAGAAAAGGGCTGGGATTGGCCGCTCTTTCTTTGANGCCCTTTTCGCCGATCCGGCAAAAATTCCCTTGCAAAACCGGAAGACTTCGCCTATACTGTATAATCAGAATGACCATGCGCCCGGCGGGACGAAGGCCGGGGGCAATGGCACATGGAGAGAAGGTGAGAACGAATGTCCCTGGAAGCGATCGAAAAGGTAACGCAGGTGGAAAACGAGGTCCGGGAGCGCCGCGCCGCCGCCGAGGCGGAGGCGAAGCAGCTTGTCGCCGACGCGGAAAAGGAAGGTCAGGCGCTCTTGCAAAGGACCCGCGCCGCCGGGGCGGAGGCCGGCCGGGAGCTTCTGCGCCAGGCGGAGGAGCGGGCCGCTGCCGCGGCGGAAAAGACCGCCCGGGCCGCGGAGGCGGACGCCGCCAAGCTGCGCCAGGCCGCCGAAAAGCTCCTGGAGGCCGCGGCGGAGTTTATTGTCGGAAGGGTTGTGAGCAACTGAGATGGCCATTGTAAAAATGAAAAAGCTCCGTGTCATGGCCATGGCCGCCCAGCGGGACGCCCTCCTGCGGGAGCTTCTGCGCCTGGGCTGTGTGGAGATCAGCGAGCCCGCCGGGAAGCTCTCGGACCCCGCCTGGGCGGCGCTGCTGCGGCGGGACGCCTCCCGGCTGGCGGAGACCAAAAACGAGCAGGGCGAGGCCGGGGCCGCCCTGGCCGCCTTAAAGCGCTACGGAGGGACCAAGGACGGCCTCTTCATCCAGCGCCGGGCGGTGAGCGAGACGGAGTTCCTCAGCGACGAGACCCTGGAAAGCTCCCGGGCCGTCAGCGGGAAGATCAACGGGTACCTGCAAGAGATCTCCCGTTTGCAGGGGGAGGAAAACCGCCTCCTGAGCCGGAAGGCCGGGCTGGAGCCCTGGGTCCCCCTGGACATGCCCCTGGAGCTGGGAGGCACGGAGCACGCGGTATTCCGCCTGGGCGTCTTCCCCGGCGCGGCGGACACCGCCGCCATCCGCGCGGAACTGGCGGACGCGGCGGCGGAGCTCTATGAGATCAGCGCCGACAAGCAGCAGCGCTGCTGCCTCCTCGCCGCCCACCGGGCGGAGGAGGAGAAGGCCCTGGAGATTCTCCGGCCCCATGGGTTCAGCGTCACGGTCTTTCAGGGCGTGACGGGCACGGCGGCCCAGAACGTCCAGGCCCTGGACGGGGCTTTGGCGGAGAACCGGAAGCAGCGGCAGGAGGCCGAGGCCGCCATCGCCGCCCTGGCGCCGGAGCGGGACCGGCTCCGGCTCTACGCCGATCGGCTCAGCGCCGAGGCGGCGGAGGATTTGAACACCGAGCGCCTCCTTACCGACGGGACCATCGTCTTCTTTGAGGGCTGGGCCCCGGCGGAGAACCTGGCGGAGGTCCGGGCCCTTCTGGATGCCAAGGGCTGCGCCTGGGAGGCGGAGGACCCCGCGGAAGAGGACATCCCCGACGTGCCGGTGCGGCTGAAGAACAACTGGTTCACAAAGCCCCTGAACATGGTGACGGAGATGTACTCCCTCCCCGTGTAC
>NZ_CAJMXG010000371.1:0-2269 GCF_905219725.1 Oscillibacter sp. CU971 | reverse complement strand
CCTATGGAAAAACAATATCAGATTGCTTCCGTACTGGATAAAGTCACCAATCTGATTTCCCTCCGCAAACAACAGCTTGCCAAACTGGATGAACTGGTCAATGCGCGGTTTGTGGAGATGTTTAGAGACCCCGTTTGTAACAGCAAAAACCTGCCAACTGAACGGGGTGCGAGCTTTTTCAAATTATCAAATGGAAAATTTGTGCCAGAATCAAGGCGATTGAAGGTTGGTATTCCTGCTTATGGCGGGAACGGGATTTCGAGGTACACGGATGGTGCCAGTATAAAAAAGGACACTCTAGTTGTTGGCCATGCTGGATTTCAGAGCGGCAATATTCATTTTGCAAAAGGGCCTCTGTGGATAACTGATAACGCTATGTACATCAGCGATTACAATACGGAGCAATTTAATTTGTTCTTTCTGTATTCACTGATGGAACACATTGATTTTACTCGTTTTCAAGATGCGGGCGACTTGAAGAAAATAACACAGAAACCCTTTATGAACGTGGAATATATCATGCCTCCAATGCAACTGCAGCGTGAATATGTCGCCTTCGCTGAACAAACCGACAGATCGAAGTTGACAATCCAGCAAAGCTTGGATAAACTGGAAGTGCTGAAAAAAGCGTTGATGCAGGAGTATTTTGGATGAGGTGAAACACATAGATGGATACTGTAATAAGGCGTGTGACCATCTCCTTCTTTGGCCTGTGCTTTAAATTAAAGTATACCACAAACAGAAGGGGATGAAAAGCAGGAGGGCTGGAATTATCACTCAAAATTTGAGTCGCTATATCCAAAGAGGTCCGCAAAGATTTTTTAAACAATTTTTGATGGTTTATAGCCGTTTCTGTTCTGTTTCATTTACTCTCCGGCACTCTTTGAAAACAGTGTTTCCACGAGTTCCATGTCTGTCTGTGGCTGTTTATGTGGTCAAGAAAATCGTCACACCGAAAAAGCTCCTTCACAAACACAACAAAGTACTGTGTAATACGCTTAATTTTCCCCCCTGTATTTCTCCGTTTATCCCTATCGACTTTCCTCTTCTGTTTCGATATTGTGTCACTTGCGAAACCTACACAAAATACAGAAATCAGGAGGAAATGCAAATGACCAGTACGAAAAAGCGCATCACCGCAGCATTGACGGCAGCCATCCTCACAACAACCCTCGCCATCCCCGCCATGGCGACAGAAGCGCCTGACGAACCTGTCCGGGTGAGCAGTTACAAGGGAAGTACCCTGGAGGTAGGAGACCGTAGCGGACTCATCATCGGCCCCAGCGGTACGGACTACACTGTTACCTCCAGCAACCCGGACACAGTGGCGGTGGAGCAGGTGCTGACCTTCTGGGTTGCTGTCGCCAAAGCGGAGGGGACTGCGGAAATCACGGCAACCAACAGCGCCGGGGAACAACGCCGGGGAACATGGGAGCGTGACGCTGACGGTCGGTCCCGCTACTCCAGCTATGCCGGAAACCACCGCCAGCGGGGACAGTGCTGGCCTGACAGACAATATGGAGATACGGCAGGAGATGATCCGCCTCATCAACCAGACCAGAAAGGCCAATGGAGTGTCAGAGTTGCCGGTCAATGAGGCCCTGATGAACGCCGCCCAAGCCTGCTCCAACCAGCGGTACACCTGGCACCACTCCCCAGAGGAAAGCAAGGCCGCTGTCGATGCTGGCTACCCCTACGGCTTCGGCGACAACCTCACCGTGTTCACTGGTACAGACAACGCCGCTCAGCGCGCTGTCGACAATTGGATCAACTCGCCCGGCCACTTCCAGACCATGATCGACCCGAGATGCGACTGCATCGGCGTGGGCGTGACCCAGTACGACGGCATCACCTACTGCTACATGTTCGTCGGGATACCCAACAGTGTCAACTTCTATGCGTAACCAAATATGAACCAAAACGGTGCATTCCGGGCAGTGTGGAACGCACCGTTTTCCTGTTCATCGGGAGAACACCCCCTGTCAAATATTGCGTACCAGTAAACAATGAAATAACGCCTTGTAACTGAAGGTGTTCTCAGTTACAATGTAATAAATTGCCGATATAAGGAGGGAACCGCGATGTCGCCAGAAGAAAAGGCTCGTCTTGTGATAGACCAAAAGCTGATACAGTCCGGCTGGATGATCCAGGATATGAAACACCTGAATCTGTCCTCTGCCATAGGCGTAGCAGTGCGGGAGTTTCCAACCAGCACAGGCGAGGTGGACTATGCCCTCTTTATTGACGGAACCCCTGTAGGCGTTGTGGA
>NZ_CAJMXG010000370.1:0-2311 GCF_905219725.1 Oscillibacter sp. CU971 | reverse complement strand
GCAAGTTTACTTTTCAGGGCTTCGCCGCACATTTTTCCTCCTTTGTCAACCCCTTTTTATATCTTTTTTTGACTTTATCTTCTCCTTATTCCTAACTTAATGACATTAAATGACATTACTTACGGGCAGTCCCACGGATTGCAAAAATGCAAAATGTCAAGACTAAATTACAAAAAATTATAAAAAGTTTTTAATAGCCCTAAAAACGGGGGTCCCGCTCCAGGTGGGATCCCCGTTTTTCGCGCCTCCACGGCGCTGTCGGTGCAAAAATGGCGCAAAGAATTGGCCGGCGCCCCTGGGCGTTTCCGGCCTGGTCGTTTTTCCGTGTTCAGCTGGTCAGGCCGCCACGGTCATGTATTCGTCGTAAAGCATTTGCGGCGTTTTCCACCCCAGGATCCGGCGCGGATAGTTTGCCAGCCACTCCTCTACCTCCGCCACCTCCGCCGCGCTCACATTGTCGAAGTTGGTCCCCTTTGGAAAAAACCGCCTTATGATCCGGTTCATGTTTTCGTTGCTGCCCCGCTCATAGGCAGAATATGGGTGGCAATAAAAAATCTTTGTGCGCGGTTTCCTGGCCCGCTTGGATCGCTCCATCCCCTCGCAGTCCTGGAACTCGCACCCATTATCCACGGTGATGGAGTGGAAAACCTCCCGGAACTTTGCCCCCATGCGGCGCTCCATGCGGTCCAGAGCCCGGACCACGCTTTCCATGGTATGATCAGGCACCCGGACGATCACGGGGTAACGGGTCAGCCGCTCGGTCAGCACCACCAGGGCCGCCTTGCTGCCCTTGCACCCCATAACGCTGTCCATTTCCCAGTTTCCGAAAGTTTCCCGGCTGTTGATCTCCTCCGGGCGCTGTTCGATGGTGTCCCCCTTGGCCGGTCTGGCCCGGTTATTGTCGCCCGCTTTTCGCCCCTCGTTCCGCCGTCCCCCCTTATACAGCAGATCCGCCTCGGTCAAGTTCAGGAAAATGTCCCCCCGATAAATCCAGTTGTAAAGGGTGGTTTCACAGATTTCTGTATCAAACTTTTTCCCGTCAATCTGGATCTGTGCCAGTGCCGCACCGGGGGACCGCTTTTTATTTATGATCTGGTCCTCGATGTACTCCACAAAAGCAAAATCTTTCCCCAGCTTAATGTCCGGCCCTTTTGCCCTCAAATTTTCCTGGTATTTCCGCTCCGCCACGTCCGCGCAGTATCTTTCCACAAATTCGTATTCGCTGGTCTGCTGAACGCACATTCCCCGCGCAATCTCATTATAGATCGTTTTCTTGCATACCCCTAATTCCTGCGCAATCGCCGCCGGTTTTGCCCCGGTCCGCAGGGCGCCCTCTATTTTCAGCCGTTGCTCCCACCTGATATGTTTATATCCCTTGTAATTCATAGCAGCCTCCTTTTGGCATGACAAAACCGGCGCGGTGCAATACCACGCCGGTTTCACTCTCTCCCCAGCAGCCACAACACGGAAACCTCCAAAATATCCGCTATGGTGGTCACTTCATAATCTGCCACATACCTGCTGCCGCTCTCGATCCTGCTTATGCTGTCCCGCTCCATCGGGATCCCGATCAGTTGTAATTGTCTGCATAAATCAGACTGTGAAAAGCGTTTCGCCAGGCGGGCCAGTCTTATGCGATCACCACAAATATTCCTTTTCCCGTGAAATGTGTATGCCCTCATAGTCGCCTCCAGCCGCCGAAATAATCAAAATTTTTCTTAATATTACCACGGTTCCGTTTTCCGGCCCGTTGGAATATCCAGCAATCAAAAATTTTGTTGTTTCGGCTCTGGAGGCTGTGCCGAAAGTGTTCCGTCCCCTCCCGTTTATTCCTCTGTCATTTCCTCCCCCAGCACCTCCGCCGCCAGTTTGTCCATGGCCTGCTCCATAAATCTGTTTAAGCTGCACCCCATGGCGTCCGCCGCCGCCTTGTACCGGCTTTTCTTCCCTTGCTTTACATATCCGTTTATCCGATCATAGGCTTTTTCGTTAAATTCGCGCTTGTAGTCCGTGGCGCTCATACCGTTTTCCTTTTTGGGTCTACCCATTTTAATCACCTCACCGTCATTTTACCACATTCCTTTGTTTTTATCTACTGTTAGATTTTAATAAAAATCTAACGTTAGATTTGTTTACTTTGCCGCTTGTTTTCATCTAACGTTAGATGTATAATGTAGACAGTTCAAGGGAAACACAGCCGCCCGGCTGCCGGGGCGTAGAGTACGGCAGCGGTCAACCTCCCGAACCAATACGGAAAGGGCACCGACACGGACCACACCACACACCACCCGTCATTTTATGGAGGTTTTGA
>NZ_CAJMXG010000369.1:0-2317 GCF_905219725.1 Oscillibacter sp. CU971 | reverse complement strand
ACATTCTTATATTGGATGAGCCGATGAATGCGCTTGATAGCAATGGTGTTGAAGATATAAGAATGGTTTTATTAAAGATGAAGGAAAACGGTAAATTGATCATCATCGCAAGCCATGTTCGGGATGATATTGACATTCTATGTGACGAAGTGCATGGAATGGAGGGGGGGATTTTGAAGAAAATACGTTAATGTGAATTACATACGGATGGACCCCTAGGAAAATAAAGACAGAAATCGTGACTGTCTCTCCGTTCTCTATCATCTCAGCCAGAGCCGTGCCGCCTCTTCGCCATTTTTCTAGGCCGAGGGGAGAATCTCGCCGCCGCCCAGCACGGTGTCTCCCTCATAGAGCACAGCCGCCTGGCCCGGCGCGGGAACCCGCTGGGGTTCGTCAAATACCACGCACACCCGGCCTTTTTCGGCGGGATAAGCCGTGGCAGGCAGCTCCTTTTGGGTGCTTCTCAGCTTGACGCCGCAGGGAAACGGCCGCTCCTGAGCCGTCCCGGAAATCCAATGAAACGCTCCCACTTCCATCCAGGCCCGGAGCAGCGCCTCTTTTCCGCCCAGGGTAACGGTGTTGTCCCAGACCGAAATCCCGCAGACATAGAGAGGCTCTCGCGCGGAAACGCCGAGTCCCCGCCGCTGGCCGATGGTATAGCGGACAATGCCCCGGTGCGTTCCCAAGACTCTTCCGGCGGTATCCACAAAGTTCCCCGGGACAGCGGCGTTGCCGGAAATTCGCTCCACGGCGGCGGCATAGTCCCCGTCTGGGGCGAAACAAATATCCTGGCTATCCCGTTTTCTCGCATTGGCGAGTCCGGCTTCCCAGGCAGCTTTGCGGACTTCGGACTTTTGGTGCCCTCCCAGAGGGAACAGGGTATGGGCCAGCTGGTCCTGGGTCATGCCGTAGAGAAAATAGCTCTGGTCCTTGGATTCGTCCAGGGCTTTTTTCAGGGCATAGCGCTGCCCCTGCCGTTCAATTCTCGCATAGTGCCCGGTAGCGAGATAGTCAAANCCCAGGATCCTGGCCCGGTCCAGGAGCTTCCCGAATTTCAGATACCGGTTGCAGTCGATGCAGGGATTGGGCGTCAGGCCGCTTTCGTAACCGGCGGCGAACTTCTCCATCACCGCCGCCCGAAAGGCATCCTTGAAGTTGAACACCCAGTGGGGAATCCCCAGNCGGNAGGCCGCCGCNCGGGCGTACTCCACGTCCTCCAGGGAGCAGCACGTCCGGCGGCTGAGTCCCGCATCCCCGCTGTCAAAGAGCTTCATGGTGCAGCCCGCGCAGTCATAGCCCCGCCGCTTCAGCAAGAGNGCGGCAGCGGAAGAGTCAACGCCGCCGCTCATCGCGACCAGGACTCTACCTCCCACAGCCTTCACAGTGGGCGCAGTCCGGGAACTGAGCCGGATCATAGGCAATGCCCTGGCGGTCGTAGTAGTCTTTCAGCGCCGCCTTGATGGCCTCCTCCGCCAGGACGGAGCAGTGGAGCTTGTGGGCCGGGAGGCCGTCCAGGGCCTCCGCCACGGCCTTGTTGGTCAGGGCTATGGCCTCGGACACCGGCTTTCCCTTGATGAGCTCCGTGGCCATGGAGCTGGAGGCGATGGCGCTTCCGCAGCCGAAGGTCTCGAATTTCACGTCCTCAATAACGCCGTCCCGGATTTTCAGATAGATCTTCATGATGTCTCCGCATTTGGCGTTGCCCACTTCTCCCACGCCGTCGGCGTTTTCGATGGTCCCCACATTTCGGGGATTGCGGAAATGGTCCATCACTTTTTCACTGTATAAAGCCATGATTTGATTCCTCCTCTTAGATGATATGCGGCGCTTTGCCGCTCTCCAGGTCCCGCCAGACGGGGGACATACTCCGCAGATACGAAACTGCGTCCCGGACGGCTTCGATCAAATATTCAATTTCTTCCTCCGTCGTCTCCTCGCTGATGGTCAGGCGCAAGGAGCCATGGGCGATCTCGTGGGGCCGCCCGATGGCCAGCAGCACATGGCTGGGGTCCAGGGACCCGGAGGTACAGGCGGACCCGGAGGAGGCGCAGACCCCCTTGTCGTCCAGCAGGAGCAGCAGGGATTCTCCCTCGATGCCCTCGAAACAGAAGTTGACATTGCCGGGGAGCCGCTTCGCCGGGTCGCCGTTCAGGACGCTGTGGGGGATCTCCGAGAGGCCCGCCATGAGCCTGTCCCGCAGGGCGGAGACCCGGACGGCGTTCTCCGTTAGATGGGCGCAGGCCTCCTCCAGCGCCGCCGCCATGCCCGCGATGGCGGGGACGTTCTCCGTCCCGGCCCGCCTGCCCCGCTCCTGGGC
>NZ_CAJMXG010000368.1:0-2345 GCF_905219725.1 Oscillibacter sp. CU971 | reverse complement strand
CACCTGGACCCCCGCCGCCTCCATCCGTTTGAGGAAGTCGGCAAGGTCGGCGGGCCGGTCCGCCAGGGCCCCGTCTATGATCCCTCGTATCTGCTCCTTGTAGGAGGGAGGCCGGGCCGCGCCCAGCCATTGTCCGTAGTGCTGGAATTTCCCCTTGCTGTGGAACTTGGGATTTTTGATAACGGACAGGTCATGCTCCAGGCAAATCCGGTCGGACAGCCGCCGCAGAGCGCGGGCGGAGCCTAAAAAATCCCGGTATTTCCGGGTGCAGTCCAGGGTGGTGGAATTGTAGTAAATGTGGACGTGGGGGTGGGGCCGGTCCGCGTGGGACACCACAAAGAAAGCGTGTTTCCCCTTGGTCCAGCGCATCGCCAGCTCATAGCCGATATTCAGCGCCTCCTCCGGGTCCAGCTCCCCAGGGGGGAAGGATTGGCGGATCTGATAGCACAGCACGTCGGCGTCCCGCTTTTGCTCCCGGCCTGTAATGGATTTGTACCGGGCCTTGCTCAAAAGAAATTCGCTGTCAGCCGTGAGGGGGTCGCACTCATAGGAGCGGATCAGGGCCCCGTCCAGGGTCTTTTCCGGGTTCTGGCCGTAGTCGAAGCGGTCCGACAGAGAGGCCAGGATCGACTTGTCCCCGCTGATATGGTGGGTTATAAGACGGGTCGTCGCCAGGGACAGCACCCCCTTTCAAAATCGGTTCTCCCCAGCTCTGGACACCGTGTCCAGAGGCGGGGACAGCCGGGGAGCGGCCTGGGCCGCTCCCAAGGGTCACAGGGCCACCACCTGGGCCAGCTTCTCCAACAGTTCGGAGAGAGGTCCCCACAAATCGGCGTAGTCCTTTTGAAGCGCCTGGAGCTCGTTGGGGTAGAGGCCGCCGTAGGTGTTCACATGGAGCGCCGCCTGATTGNGATTGTTGGCGCACCGNCGCTGGAGGGACACCAGCTCCCGCACCGGGGAAAGGTCCACCTGGAGCACATAGCCGTTGAGGGCCATTTTTCGCATATAGGCCCCCATGTTCAAAATCCCCACCTGGGCCATGCGCTCNTGGATNTGCCGCTGCTCCTCCGGCGTCACCATGACATGAAGATGAACAGAGCGGCGGCGTTTCTTTCCCGCCACGGCTACCGCTCGCCCCGGTCCGGGGCCTCCCTTTTTGGGCTGGGCGGGGCCTGCCGCTCCTGGGCCAGTCTGCCCGCCTCCTGCATCTGCCAGGAAATGGAGGGTTTCCGCTCCATGCGTTTCCCCACAGCCGGGTTGTCCTTGGAGGGCCGCAGCTCATAGTCCGCCATATCCTTTTCCGACAGGGGCCGCGTGTAGGTCAAATGCCCCCAGGCCAGGAACNCGCCGCCCTCCACGGGAACGCGCTGGCCGTAGTTTACGATCTCGTCCGGGGCGTTGTGCGGCGGCTTGGGGAATGTGCCGATGTCCACGGGCCGCTGGGTGGAATAATACTTGTAAAGGCCGGGCTCCTCCACCCACGTCACCTTGACGGAAAACTGCTGCTGGTAGTCCTCCACCCGCTCCGAAAGGTCCCGCGCCAGCGCGTCCCGGTCCATGCCGTAGTGCCCCCACTCGTATTGCCGCCTGCCGTGTTCGTCGTCGTAGCAGGCCCAGGTCACAAAGGGCTCCGGCTCCCTGGGACACTCCCCCAGGGCGAAGCCCCGGCCATTCTCCAGCATGACGACTTTTAAGATTGCGTAGCCTTGATTTTTGTCCATGTTGATCTCCTCCAAAATGTTGACAGTATGGGGCCGAAACAGGGGCGGGACGTGAAATGATACGGCCCACCCTTGTTCGGCGTCTGGAAAGCCTTGAAAACACTGGACTTTTGGGGGCCTAATTGTCAACAGGTCAGCCCCGCTTTTTCCGCATATGGTCCCGCTGCTGTTTCCTATGGGCGGCCTGGGCGCAGGCGGGGGAGCAGTAACGCCGCCGCCCGCCCAGGAGGGCGGGCCGTCCGCAGAGGGGGCAGGCCCGCGTCTCCACGGGTCCGGGGGCGGTCAGGGCGGCCTCCAGCAACGGGTCCAGAGGGAGAACCGCCGCCCGGAAGTAGCGGCATAGGGGCCCCGTCCAGGTTTTCCCCAGCATATAGCACTCGCAGTCCAAAGGCAAGCATCCCACGGCCCGGTCATAATTGGCGCACCACTTCACCACCAGGGCCCGGATCGCCGCCCGCTCCTCGCGGGTGAGCTCCCGCTGCTCCATGCCGTCACCTCCCCCCGCCGGGTCCGGCCCGGCTCCGCAGATAGGCCCGGAAGCAGGTCACGCACCGCAGACCCCGCCAGTAGGGGCATCCCTCGCACTCCGATCCCCTGGGGGCCTGGGCAGGCTCCGGGGGGCGG
>NZ_CAJMXG010000367.1:0-2349 GCF_905219725.1 Oscillibacter sp. CU971 | reverse complement strand
ATGAGGGCTCCCTGATTGCGCCGAACAGCCCCTACGCGGCGTCCAAGGCCAGCGCCGATCTGTTTGTTCGGGCCTATCATGAGACGTTTGGGTTTCCTGCGCTTATCACCAGATGCTCCAACAATTTTGGCCCCTATCAATTTCCGGAAAAGCTGATTCCGCTGATTATTTACAACAGCCTGCATGACAGAAAAATCCCCGTCTACGGAGACGGGCAGCAGGTGCGGGATTGGCTGTATGTAGAGGACCATTGTTCCGCGCTCTGCCATGTGCTGGAGAGCGGAGAATGCGGCGAAGTCTATAATATCGGCGGAGACGGAGAAGAGAGCAATCTACAGGTTATACAAACGATTTTGCGCCTGTTAGGCCGGTCAGAAAGCCTGATTCAATTTGTAGCGGACCGGCCCGGCCATGACCGGCGGTACGCGATGGATTACACGAAGCTGAACCGGCACACCGGATGGAAGCCGTCGTATTCTTTCACGGGGGGTTTGAAGCGCACTGTGCAGTGGTACCTGGAAAACGAGAACTGGCTGGAAACCACGGCCGGACGTGATTTTCAAGCGTACTGCAAAACGATGTATACATAAGGGGAAAAAGAACATGATACCATTCAACCGCCCGCCGGTCCTGGAAAAATCCTTTGAATACATGCGGCAGGCCGCGCAGGAGCAGGGGAAAATCTGTGGAGACGGTATGTTTACGAAGAGGTGCTCCGGGTGGATGGAGGAACGTTTTCAGGCGCGGAAAGTCCTGCTGACCACTTCCTGCACCCACGCCCTGGAGCTGGCGGCGATGCTGTGCGATATCCAGCCGGGGGACGAGGTCATTATGCCGTCGTATACATTCGTCTCAACGGCCAACGCGTTTGTCCTGCGGGGCGCGAAAATTGTGTTTGTAGACATCCGCCCGGATACCATGAACCTGGACGAAAGGTTGATTGAGGCGGCGATCACGCCGAAAACAAAGGTCATCGTTCCGGTTCACTACGCGGGTGTTGGCTGTGAGATGGATGCCATTCTGGACATCGCCCGGCGGCACAACCTCATGGTGGTAGAGGACGCGGCCCAGGGTGTAATGAGCGCCTACCACGGAAAAGCGCTGGGAACGCTTGGCGACCTTGGCTGTTACAGTTTCCACGAGACGAAGAACTATAGCATGGGCGAGGGCGGGGCGCTGGCAATCAATCGCCCGGACTTGATTGAGCGGGCGGAAATTCTGCGGGAGAAGGGGACGAACCGCTCTCGTNTTCTGCGCGGGCAGGTGGATAAATACACTTGGGTGGATATAGGTTCTTCCTATCTTCCAAGCGAGTTGAACGTGGCATATCTGTATGCACAGTTGGAGCTTGCGGATGAGATCAATCATGACCGCCTTAAAAGCTGGAGCGCATACTTGGAAGCGCTTGCGCCGCTGCAGAACAGGGGTCTGATTGAACTGCCGGTTATTCCGGAGGGCTGCCGTCACAATGCGCACATGTTTTACATCAAAGCGAAGGACCTCGCGCAGCGAACGAAATTGATACAATTCTTGAAGGAGCGGGGAATTGGAACGGCGTTTCACTACGTGCCGCTTCACAGCTCCCAGTCAGGTGCCGCAAGGGGAAGATTTCATGGCGGCGATCGCTATACCACGCGGGAGAGCGAACGGCTTTTGAGGATTCCGATGTTCTATAAACTTCCTAAAGAGGCTCCCCCGGATATAGCGAGACTGATGAAAGAGTTTTTCAGAGAAATAAAATAAGCAAATCGTGAGGTGCCTCACGATTCAGTCCGTATTACGGACTGAATCCATCTTGATCGAAAGGATATAGTGTAATGGAGCAGATTATTATTTATGGAGCAGGAAATACAGGAAAATTTGCATACGACTTTTTAACTCAAACATACGAGGTTCTTTGCTTTATTGATGGGAAAAACCCTGAAAAATGGGGAACAACTGTCTGCGGGAAAAAAGTGTGCAGTCCGGAAATACTGAATGAGCACCGGGATATGACGGTATTTATTGCAAGCATTTACGCCCATGAAATTATGCAGGATATCCAGAAGTACCATTTACGAAAAGTTTACAAATATGAGTGTGGAGCTGTTCCTTGCTTATTAGAATTGGATAATGAGTTGAAGGAGAAACGAACGATTGACTTAGGAGCATTTTTTCGCAGTCACGGGGAACGTGTTGTTTGTAAGGAACTGACATTTATGTATGGGGGCTCCGGCGTTTTAGATTATATGTTTATCAAGCAGGTCGCAGAGCTGTTTTCCTGTAAAAAGTATCTTGAAATTGGGACCTATATTGGTGAAAGCATCAATATACTGACAGATTGCTGCGAAGAACTTTATAGTATTACAG
>NZ_CAJMXG010000366.1:0-2355 GCF_905219725.1 Oscillibacter sp. CU971 | reverse complement strand
ACCTCCTAAGTTGATTTGACAAATGTTTTTGCGTATTTCAATATACCGGAAAATCGTCTATAGCCTTTAATTCCTGCATAAATGCCCGAAAAAACAAATCAGCCAGGAAATCCTGCAAAAATGCAGTTTCCTGGCTGACCCCAAATTATGATGTTATTTTACAATATTCGACATTCAATCGAGCGAATATATGGTAAGATAAGCAGAAAGGGGTGGATATATGGCAAATATGTTATCGGATACCACGGGACGCCGCATTACCGGGCTTCGTGAACGTGAGGATATGACTCTGGATGAGTTAGCGGCTAAAATCGGCATCAACGCCACTACACTGGGCCGCATAGAGAAGGGCCAGACGCAGAAGATCAACAGTGATGTGCTGGTGGCGCTGGCACGAGAGTTCAGCGTCTCCACTGACTTTCTGCTGGGTCTGACCAGTATCCCCGAGCGCAAAAACTATGACGTAAGTGAGTTGGGCCTCTCAGCACAGTCGGTACGGAACCTTTACACGCAGAGGGTCGATACGGATGTGGTCAACCGCTTGCTGGAGCATCCACGATTCGCCACGCTGACTGCTATGATTGCACAGTATCTGGACGATACTTTTGCTGCTGGGGTGGCTGTGCAGAACCAGATTTTTGCGTCCATGAGCGAATTGCTGGTGGGTGCAGGGCAACGAGAGGTGGCACAAGCTGTCAATTTGTCCAAAGTCCCACCTCATCAAGTAGAACTAACAAAAATCCAGACTGTGTTTATGAATATGCTGAAAGAAATGAAACATGATGTCGGTTCAGACCTGGGAACTGCCAAAAACGTGACAAAAGAAGTTGTTGAGCGGATGATGGATGAGTTGTCAAAAGGCCAAGAAGCACCATTGACTTCCATCACGCCAGATCAGGTCACCGATGCCATTTTACATACGGTGGGCGATGAAATTGATCGGGAGAAGCTGGCAGAGCTCCGGCGTGGGCTGGTTTCGCTCTTTGAAAATCTGCCCAAGGCAAATGATACAAGCGGCCAGTAAGTGGCTTTACTTCGCGCCCAGACGGGTGGCTCGCAGGCCCGATTATCGGCCCGCTGGCGATGTCGCTGCGGCGGGACGGGGGACGAGGGACGGGGGCTGTATATACCTTTTGTCCCTCCCAAAATCAGGCAGTGGGATGATTGCTGCCGCTCCATCCCACTGCCTGATTTCCTGGTGCGGGAAAGTGACTGCGCCAGACCGCGCCGCCCCTTTCCCGCGCCAGCCGGGACAAAAGGTATAACACACTAGACTTTCTCCGAAAGTCGTGTGCCAAGAGGGGAGGTCTCCCCCCTTGGATTCCCCCTCCATTTTCGGGGCGTTGGGTACCCATGCTGCCAGATCGCAGCCTGGATACCCCGCCCCGAAAATGCTAACAACTCCACGGTTCTGCATCCGCAGAGCCGTGGAGTTGTTACTGCTCGTCTGGAATATATTCAGCAATATCTTCCAGACGGCAATCAAGGACCGTACACAATTTGTTCAGTGTCTTGGTTTCCATGTTGTCGTTTGCCCGCAAGCGCCGGATGGTCTTGCTGTCGACACCGCACTTTTCCCTTAATTGGTGTGTGGAAAAGCCGTTTTCCTTCATCACATTCCACAGTTTATCGGAAATAAGAAATAGTTTTGACTTTGCAATTTGTTGAGAAAAATATTTTGTAAGACCCGGCAAAACCTTGTGAAACAGCGCATAACGCCGCATTTCCTGACAGCAGACCACCCCAATTACTACGAATTTACTACCAAGGGATGAGCTTTGATACGACGAAACACCAGGAAATGCGGACATACGGTACAGCGCCGCCCTTTGAATTGCCCCCTAAAATCATATATCGCCCGACTGGATAGGCCGTCTTTTCAAAGCATGGAAAAGGTACTGTTTATCGAGGGTATGGTCTGCGGGAACTGTGTCAAGCACGTCCACAAGGCCCTGACCGAGCTGGCTGGTGTGCAGGAGGCCGTTGTCGAGCTGGAGAGCAAGACCGCCAAGGTGCGCCTGGACAACAGCGTGTCCGACGATACGCTGAAGGCGGCAGTGGAGAATGCTGGCTACACGCTGGTCAGCATCCAGGAAACAGCTTGAAAGCCAAGCGGGGCGATGTTGCCCACAAGCTGAAAATAGCAAGGGGCCAGTTGGACGGTATCCTGCAAATGATCGAGGAAGATCGCTACTGCGTGGATATATCCAATCAGATCACGGCGACCCAGGCTCTGCTCAAAAGCGCCAATCAGCAGATTTTGCAAGCCCATATTCGTAGCTGCGTCCGGGAGGCCCTGCAAACCGACGCCGCAAATCCAAAGCTGGAAGAAGCGTTGAAACTGCTGGAAAAGAT
>NZ_CAJMXG010000365.1:0-2380 GCF_905219725.1 Oscillibacter sp. CU971 | reverse complement strand
TCCTCGTAGTGTATACTAAAAATATAAATTGCACAAGAGGAGGTCGCAAAATGAGTGAATCTGTTTCCCGTCGGGTTGGCTCTACGGTGGGGCTGACTCTGGCTGCCAGCCTGATCTACGGCCTCAGCAGCGGCATCCGCGCCAACTACGGCATCCTGCTGGGACCCATTTCCACAACCAGCGGTGTGGACTACGCCTCTGTCAGTTTTGTACTGGCGGTAGCCCAGCTGTCTTTCGGCGTGATGCAGCCGGTATTCGGTGTGCTGTCCATGAAAAAGTCCAGTGCTTTTGTCCTGCGTTGCGGTGTGGCGCTGATGACTGCCGGACTGCTGTTCCTGCCCTGGTGCCGCTCCTTGTGGACGCTTCTTTTGGTGCTGGGACTGCTCCTTCCCGCAGGGACGGCGGCGCTGTCTTTCGGTGTTGTTATGGGAGTGCTGACTCCCAGGCTGCCGCAAAAAATCGTGCCTGCCGCCTCCGGCGTAGTAACTGCCAGCTGCGGTGTCGGCAGTACGATCTTGTCCCCGGTGATCCAGGGGCTGTGTGCTGGGGCGGGTCTACTTGGAAGCATGGTGTTCCTCAGCGTTCCCTCTCTGCTCCTGTTTCCCGTTTGATTGGTGATTTCGTAGAATCTTCTTCCTGTGCTCAAAAAACAGTAGCTATACAGTGGAAGTTAGAGTATGTTTGTGCTTGCCAAAAGAAACCTCAGCCGGACTGAGGACAGAAGGGAAGATGTGAAATGGCAAGTATTCGAAAACGGGGAAACAGCTACCTCCTGGTCGTCTCCATGGGCTACGACCACACCGGCAAGCGCCGGGCCGCACAGCAGAAAACGGTGAAGCCGCCGGAGGGCCTCACGCCAAAGCAGAGGGAGAAATGGCTGAATGAACAAGCGGTCCTCTTCGAGCGGGAGTGCAAGGATACTCCGCTGGCCGCAGATCGAACCATCACACTGGCGCAGTACGTTCAAATCTGGCTCCGGGATATTGCCCCGGACAAGCTGGCGAAGTCCACGCTGGCCCGTGACAAGCAGGACATCGACCGCTTCCTGCCGTATCTGGGAGGCTACAAATTAGTAGACCTCCGCCCGGAACATTTCCGCAAGCTCTACGCCGAGCTGCGGAAACAGACAAGTCAAAATACCGGAATGCCGCTCTCCGAGTACACGATTGAGGGGGTCCACGCCTGCCTGTGTGGAATCCTCTCCGACGCGATGGAGGGCGGTTTTCTTAATCACAATCCGGCGTGGAGGACGTATAAGTACTCCGGCAAGAAAAGAGAGAAGCTCGTTGCGGACGAGGAAACGGTACAGAAAATCATCACGGCCCTAGAGAATGAGAGCATCAAATACGAGACGTACTTCAAGCTCATCATTGCCACCGGGATGCGGCGTGGAGAATGCTGCGGCCTGAAATGGTCTGACATTGACTATGAGCGCAAGAGTATCCACATTCAGAGGAATGTAGTCAAAATCACAGGGGAAGATATTATCGTCAAGGACACCAAGACGGCTGCAGGGGACAGATACGTTTACTTCTCTCCTGAGATGGAGAGTCTGTTGAAAGAGTATTATCGTGAATGTGTCTGGCAGGCCGACGCTTATGAGAATCGGGAGCTAACCGCCGATGATTTTGTGTTCCGCAAGCATGACAGCCAGGACCCGATGACGCCCAGCACCTTCACCTGGCGGTTCAAGCTGATTTTGAAAAAGAATGGTCTCCCGGAAAAGTTGAATGTCCACAGTCTCCGTCACAGCAACGCCAGCCTGCTGATTGCAAACGGAGCGGATGTGGCGACGGTGGCGGGCCTCCTGGGCCATAGCCAGCCTTCCACGACGCTGGATATCTACACTCACGCCTTCGATAAAAACAAAAAGGCCGCCAGCGAAGCCCTCCAGAGGGGACTGGATATCTGAGAGGGGAGGGAAGATCATGTACGATTATATGCAAGCCCTGCAACCCTGCTTTTCGACAGAGTCCCTCTGTGCTGAACAACAGGCAGAGGTGGTCCAGCTGCACCGGAGGCTGGAGAAAAAGTTAGACCGCCGAAATCAGATACGGCTGTTGGAACTGATGGATGCCGAGGCAAGGTTACGGGACGATGTATCCCTGGAGAGCTTCATCGCTGGTTTCCGCTTGGTCTGCGGAATAGCGCACGAGTTAGGGATAGAGCCACCCTATTCCTTCCACCTGGAAGAGGAAGAACGGATTGGCAGAAAAGGATAGGGGAAGGGGGCCTAAATAGGTAAGCGGCATGGAGCAACGCTCCATGCCGTCGTTCATATGTATTCAATAGTTTTCCGCGTGGACCTCGAAGTAAGCCTGGGGATGGGCGCAAACGGGGCAGACCTCCGGCGCGGCGGTGCCCACCACAATGTGTCCGC
>NZ_CAJMXG010000364.1:0-2396 GCF_905219725.1 Oscillibacter sp. CU971 | reverse complement strand
CCTCGAAGTAAGCCTGGGGATGGGCGCAAACGGGGCAGACCTCCGGCGCGGCGGTGCCCACCACAATGTGTCCGCAATTCCGGCATTCCCAAACCTTGACCTCGCTCTTCTTGAAGACCTCTTGGGCTTCCACATTCCGGAGCAGGGCGCGATACCGCTCCTCGTGGTGCTTCTCAATCTCACCAACGGCGCGGAATTTGGCGGCCAATTCAGGAAAGCCCTCCGCTTCGGCAGTCTTGGCAAAGCCCTCGTACATATCTGTCCATTCGTAGTTTTCTCCGTCGGCGGCGGCTCCCAGGTTCTCGGCGGTGGAACCAATTCCCTCCAACTCCTTGAACCACATTTTTGCGTGCTCTTTCTCATTGTCCGCGGTTTTTAGGAACAGGGCGGCAATCTGCTCGAAGCCCTCTTTCTTGGCCTTGGAGGCGAAATAGGTGTACTTATTCCGGGCCTGGGACTCCCCAGCAAAAGCGGCCTCCAGGTTTTTCTCTGTCTGTGTTCCGGCGTATTTGGACATGATGAATTCCTCCTTTTCAAATTTACAAAATGAATGCGAAAAGTTACAAAAAAGCTCTAAAAACTGTGTTTTTAGAGCTTTTGGTACGCCCGACTGGATTCGAACCAGCGGCCTTCAGAGTCGGAGTCTGACGCGCTATCCAACTGCGCCACGGGCGCATACCTAACGATATAAAATTTTCGGTCTCCCGGCTATCCGGGAAAATAGTAGTCAAACAGTAGTCAACTCACGGCGTTTTTTCTCTGCCATACCGCCAACGCCCCTGTTTGCAGGGCCTTGCGCCGTATCTCAGCCGGATTGGTCAGAAACGTCGGAGTCTGACGCGCTATCCAACTGCGCCACGGGCGCATACCTAACAATATGAAGTTTTCGGGGTTCCGGCTATCCGGGAAAATAGTAGTCAAACAGTAGTCGGCTCGCAGCGTTTTTTCCTCTGCCGTTCCGCCAACGCCCCTGCTTGCAGGGCCTTGCGCCGTATCTCAGCCGGATCGGTCAGAAACGTCGGAGCCTGACGTGCTATCCAACTGCGCCACGGGAGCATACCACCTATGCATTTTGCTACGTGCGGAAACAGAAGGACCGTTCCTCTGAGTTCTAAACTAGTATAGCAGAATTTCCCCAGTCTGTAAAGCGTTTTGTTAAAATTTTTTTAGGCTGAGGAAAAACTGTACTTCGCCCCCTTGGGCAAAGGCATCCTTAAGGTTTCCATGGGGGCCCATTTAGGGCACAATGATTACCTCACCCTGCTTAAAGCACTGATATGCTACTAGACCTCGCTGCCCATTATCTTAGACACATCCGCCATGGCAGAAAGCGTGTTTCTTCCTGGCTCAAGACGATGTGGCTGGGATGGACGTCCAGGGTAATGCTTTGGAGTTGGACACGATTCCTATTTCTCTCCAGTCTCACGTCCAGGTTAGAGAGTGGCTTATCCAGAGGAAGGCCATAGGCTGGGCAGCCACGCGGTTTAAGCCCAAGCCTCAAAACCTGTAAAATGCTAAAAAGCGGCAGGTCCCAATTTAGATGACCTGCCGCTTTTTATAAACTATGTATTCTCTGTTCCCTCAAAGCTCAGCCGCGCCTCGGAATCGGAAGGTAATGCCGCCCGCTACGCGGTCGTCACGATCCGAAAGGCTTTCCCCCATGCGCGCCTATCCGTCAGCCTTGGCCGTAGTAGGCCCCGGGGCCGTGCTTGCGGAGATAGTGCTTATCCAGCAGCTCCTGCTGCATGGCCCCCAGGCCCGGCGTCAATAACATGGCGTGGAAGTCCATAAAGGCCCATTCCTCCAGCACCACAGCGTTGTGTACGGCGTTAAAGGGGTCCGTCCCCCAGGCGAAGGGACCGTGGCTGTGGACCAGCACCGCCGGGACCTGGGCAGGGTCGATCTTCCGCTCCCGGAAGGTCTCGATGATGACATTGCCCGTCTCCAGCTCATAGCTTCCCGCAATCTCCTCCGGAGTCATCTTCCGGGTGCAGGGGATTTCGCCGTAGAAGTAATCCCCCTGGGTGGTTCCCTGGGCCGGGACGCCTTTCCCCGCTTGGGCGAAGGAGGTGGCCCAACGGCTGTGGGTGTGGACGATCCCACCCAAGGCCGGGAACGCCTTATACAGTGCCAGGTGCGTATCCGTGTCGCTGGAGGGCTTGTACCGGCCCTCCACCCGCTCTCCGGTCTCCAGGCTCACCACCACCATGTCCTCGGGCTTCATGCCGTCGTACTCCACGCCGGAGGGCTTGATGACCATCAGGCCCTGTTCCCGGTCGATACCGGAGACATTGCCCCAGGTGAAGGTGACCATGCCGTATTTCGGCAGCAGCAAATTCGCGCCGCAGACCTGTTTTTTCAGTTCTTCAAGCATATTTCTTACCTCATAATATACC
>NZ_CAJMXG010000363.1:0-2430 GCF_905219725.1 Oscillibacter sp. CU971 | reverse complement strand
CCCTGGCCCTGGCCGCGGAGTACGCCTCCCAGCAGGCCAGCCTTCTGGCCCTGCTGGAGGCCTTGGACAACGCGGGCCTGACGGAAAACGTGGACGGCATCCGGCTGGACGAGCTCAGCTACTTGAAAATGGACTACGTCGGCCGCTTCACCGTGCGCATGGCCTACGGCGCGGACTATGAGTGGGAGCTGAAAAAGCTGACGGCCACCCTGGCGGATGAGAAAATCCAGAGCAACATGACCGGCACCATCGATCTGAGGCTGGAGAGCGACCGGGTGTTTCTCATACCGGGAGAGCGGTAGGAGCGGCGTTTGCGTCAGGTTTTTTGGAGAATTTGCGTCGAAAGCGAAACAGGCACTTGACCGGAGGGAGAAAGTGGCTTACAATAAGAAAATGAATAGAGTTTCACGGCCTCAAGTCAGGCGGCGGTGAATCGCGGCGTCCTGTCGGGACGGCCGCACAAATGATAGCAGGAGGCAGCACTATGGCATTTGGTTTGGAAAGCAGTCCCGATACCGTTGTCAACATCAAAGTAATCGGGGTCGGCGGCGCTGGAAATAATGTAGTGAACCGCATGGTCAGCTCCGGGACCAAGGGCGTGGAATTTGTGGCGGTGAACACGGACAAGCAGGCGCTGAACATTTCCAGCGCCGCCTATAAAATTCAAATCGGCGAAAAGCTGACCCACGGGCAGGGCGCGGGCTCTGACCCGGAGGTGGGCCGCAAGTCCGCCGAGGAGAGCCGGAACCAAATTGCCAAGGCCCTGGAGGAGACGGACATGGTCTTCATCACCGCCGGCATGGGCGGCGGCACCGGCACCGGCGCGGCTCCCATCGTGGCGGAGCTGGCCAAGGAGCTGGATATCCTCACCGTGGGCGTGGTGACCAAGCCCTTCGGCTTCGAGGGCCGCCGCCGGATGCAGCAGGCCGAGGGGGGCATTGAGGAGCTCAGGACCAAGGTGGACTCCCTGGTTATCATCCCCAACGAGCGGCTTAAGCACGCCACGGACCAGAAAATCACCTTTGCCAACGCCTTTGAGATTGCCGACGACGTGCTCCGCCAGGCGGTGCAGTCCATTTCCGATCTGATCCGGGATACGGGCTACATCAACCTGGACTTTGCCGACGTCACCGCCATTATGAAAGACGCGGGCCTCGCCCACATGGGCGTGGGCCGGGCCGCCGGAAAGGGCAAGGCCGAGGAGGCCGCCAAGATGGCCGTCTCCAGTCCGCTGCTGGAGACCAGCATCAACGGCGCGCGGGGCATCCTCATCAACGTGGCCGGTTCCCCGGACATCGGCTTGGAGGAAATCGAACAGGCCGCCGGTCTGGTCCAGGCCGCCGTCCACCCCGATGCCAACACGATTTTCGGCGCGACCTTTGATGAGAGCTTGGACGACGAAATCCGCGTCACCGTCATCGCTACGGGCTTTGACAAGGCTCCGGGGCAGCTTCCCAACAAGATGGCGGAGGAGGCCGAGAAGGCCGGAGAGGAGGTCCCGGCGGGGCCCGAGCCCTTGGGCGAGGAGGATGTGCCCAAGCCGGAGGTTCCCGAGGACGACCCCTTCGAGGATATTTTCAAAATTTTCAACAAGCGGGATTGACGCGGTTTTTGAAAAAACCGGAAGACCCTGGAGGCGTTTGCCTCCGGGGTCTTTTTCACGCCTTGAAGCGCCGGAACAGGCAGATGCCGCCATGGGCGCGCTGCCGCTTTTTACTTGTGGTGATTCTGCGTTTTCCGCAAATGATAATCAGGCCGGAAACGGCGTTTGACATGAACAAGGAAGGGGTGGTTTTTTTGTATGGACCTTCACGAATCGCGAAGCGGGCGCTGGGCGCCGGGGCGGCGCTGGCGCTTGCGGTTTTGCTGTGCGCCGGGGGAAGGGTAAAGGCGATGGAGCCCCGGATGCTGGTCCCGGTGGGCCACACGGTGGGCATCAAGCTCTTCTCCCGGGGCGTGGTGGTGGTGAAGCTCACCGACGGCGGGACGCCCGCCAGGGAATGCGGCCTGCGCACCGGGGACGTCATCGTTAAATGCGGCGGGAATGCCGTAACCTCCACGGAGCAGTTTCAGTCCCTTCTGCAAAAGAGCGGCGGCAGCGCATCCAATTTGCAGATTGAACGGGCGGGGGACAGCGTGACCTTGTCGGTGGAGCCCTCCCGGAACGATCAGGGCGTCTACTGCATCGGTGCCTGGGTCCGGGACAGCATGGCGGGCATCGGGACCATGACCTGGTACGACCCGGCCACCGGAGCCTTCGGGGCCCTGGGCCACGGCGTCACGGACACGGATACGTCGCTGCTGATGCCCTTCTCCAACGGTTCCGTCCTGCCCTCCACTGTCAAGGCGGTGAAGCGGGGCGAGGCGGGGTCCGCCGGAGAGCTGCGGGGAGATTTTGATTTGACGAGGGACCTGGGGCCGCTGTACGCC
>NZ_CAJMXG010000362.1:0-2437 GCF_905219725.1 Oscillibacter sp. CU971 | reverse complement strand
CGCCTTTGTTTATTGTGCACAGTTTTTCTCTTCGAAATTTGTGCGAATCGTCCGGTTTGCCGCTGGACTTTTTGTGTAAACCTGATATCCTAAGAACTGCAATCCCAAGTATGAAGGAGGCGTTTCGTATGTTTAAATGGTTCCAAAGCCTTGTCAGCATCCGCTATCAGGAGCTGAACCGGATGCGCCGCGAATTGCGCCGCGAGGCAAAGAAATAAGCGCCCGGACCTTTTCCGGCGGCACACATAAGATATCGGCAAAAGAACGCCTCCCCAGCGGAAAAATCCGCCGGGGAGGCGCATTTTTCATGTCCGTTTCGAGGCGGTCCCACCGCGTCGAGATTTTCCGCGCCCGCCTGCCCTCTATTCCGGCAGACTGTCTTCTATAACATCCAGAAGAATCATGCGCGTATACATGAAGTCTTTCAGTATCACCCCGTCGTCATGCTTCGTATCCTCTTTCAATACGCAGTACGACAAGCGCCCCTTCAGCCTGGCGCTTCGGGGCTCACGAACGCTGTCGATCCAGTCGGCCATTTCCCCTTCGCCATACAATTGAATGGAACTGGATTCTTTTCCATCAGGCGATTTTGCAGTGGCGCGGATGCCGGAGACGTCTCCAACCTGCAGGCCCAAGCCCTTGCAAAGAGCTACCTTTACAGAACTAGTCTGATTTGGAGTCAGCTGCATATCCAGTATAATCTCTTGTCCGTAGTATTTATAAGGCCGGCGCAAAAAGCCTCTCAGAATTTCGTAGTTGCCGCCCTCCGTATCAGAGGGCAGAGTCCGCAAAGAGTCCTCGATCGCACGATCTTTTTTCAGTTCGTTCATCAAATCCTGGGTTACTTTTTTGCCAAGATCGGCGGGAGTTGTGAACGAGCTGACCACATGCGCCTTCTTTAAGCGGGATTTAAACGCTTCTAATTTTTCCGCGCCCTCCCCTTTATCCACAAATCTGGAAGCAATTGGATGGTTTTCATCCAATATGTAGATCAGCACCGGAATCCTGTTTTTTACCGCCTCGTCATACTCCAGCTCCGTAAACGATTTCCCGCTGTCCTCCTCCACGCTTCCGTAACGCATGCCGATGATCCCGATATAAAGCTTGCATTCACGCACAGTCTGTAGGCACTTATCCAAAGGTCTCTCAGGCGTTGAGCCGAAAAACTCCATTCCCTTGATGGTCTGGTTCATATAAATAATGCTCCGTTCCACCTCATCCCTATAGGCCTTTAAATCCTCATAGGTAGACGACACAAATATGGGGATGTTCATACGCTCCTGAGTCGTGGCCATGGGTTTTTCCTCCCATTCTTTTGTTCTTGGCGTTCCTTACGCCGCCGGCCGTGATTCTCCCCGCGCTCTCACGGGCAGACGGCGGCAGGGCGCCTGCCGCTCGTCTACAGTATACAACATGTTCCCCCGCCTTTCAACCAGATCCGGCAAACCGTTATCCCGGCAGCAGACCCGGCACGAGTTCCGCCAGCAGCGCCGCCAGCTGGGCATGGCCCTTCCGGGTCAGGTGCATCCCGTCCACGGCGTTAAACTCGCAGTCCTTGGCGTCTAAGTAGTGGGCTCCCACCAGCCGGGCGGTCTTCTTATAGTACTTATGCAGCTCCCGCGTCTTTTCCAGGCAGCCCTTTCCCATAGGCTCCCCGCACTCCGCCAGCTCCATCTCCGGGCGGATGGGAGGCGGACAGACAATCAGAATATTGGGCGCGTGATCCCCCCAGCAGTCCACGCTCTGGGCCTTGCGGACCAGCCGCTCCATGCCGATGGCGATGCAGGAGGCGTTGGCCCCCAGACGCTCTTTGGAGTCGTTGGTGCCCAGCATAATGATGAGAAGATCAACCGCCTCGTGGCTTTTCAGCAGAGAGTACACAACCGTGAGGGCGTCCATCGTCTCGTNGAGGNGGTCCTGGAACACAGTGGTCCGGCCGCTGAGGCCTTCCTCCGTCACCAGGACGTCCGGTCCCAGGGCCTTTTGGAGGAGACAGGTCCAGCGCTCGTCCTCGTTGAAGCGGCTGCCTCCGTCGGCGCAGTCGGCCGGGTCGGCGCAGTAGCCGTGGGTGTTGGAATCTCCTAAGCAGAGGATGTGCTTTTTCATCGTCCATCTTCCTTTCTGTCTGCGGCAAGCCAGCCTGAAATTTACCCTATGTGGTATAAGTTAGCAGGTTTTTCCGGTTTGTCAAGGCATACAATCAAATTCTTTTCCGAATTTTGAGGGTAAATTCACCAAAAATCGAAATTATTTTTGAAACTTTCCCTAAATATTCTTGTCTTACGAAAATCCTTCCGATTTCAATTGACAAAAGAAGGGAGTCCTTGTATAATTTACACAGTGAGCCGGCGATCGGCCGGTTCATTTTTTGTAAGGATTAAAAGGAGGATTTGCGATGAAAAAAATGCTTGCTCTGCTGCTGGCCATGGTTATGGGC
>NZ_CAJMXG010000361.1:0-2441 GCF_905219725.1 Oscillibacter sp. CU971 | reverse complement strand
CGCCGCCACCCCCGCCGCTCCCGAGCCGGAAAAGCCGGAGGTCAAGCCCGTGGAGCTGGACGACTCCATGCTCTCCGAGGCGGAGAAAAAGGCCGTGGAGGACTTCTCCAAAAAGATCGACGTGATGGACTCCAACCTGATTCTCCAATACGGCGCGGCGGCCCAGAAGAACGTGGCGGGCTTCTCCGAAAGCGCCCTGGCCTCCGTGCGCACCAAGGACCTGGGCGAAGTGGGCAAGTCCCTCTCCGAGCTGGTGGTGGAGCTGAAGGGCTTTGGCGGGGAGGATGAGAAAAAGGGCCTCTTCGGCAAGTTCAAGAAGGCCGGGAACAAGCTGGAGGTCATGAAGGCCCAATATTCCAAGGTCGAAAGCAACGTGGACAAGATCGTCCGGGAGCTGGAACAGCATCAGGTGACCCTGATGAAGGACGTGGCCATGTTCGACCAGATGTATGAGCTGAACCTTAAGTACTATAAAGAGCTGACCATGTATATCCTGGCGGGGAAGAAGAAACTCCAGGAGGTCCAGGCCAACGAGCTTCCCGCCCTCCGGGCCANGNNGGAGCAGACCGGCGCCCAGGAGGACGCCCAGCGGTACAACGACTTGGTGCAGATGTGCGAGCGGTTTGAAAAGAAGCTCCACGACCTGGAGCTGACGAGGATGATCTCCATCCAGATGGGCCCCCAGACCCGGCTGCTCCAGAACAACGACACGCTGATGGTGGAGAAAATCCAGTCCTCCCTGGTGAACACCATTCCCCTGTGGAAGAGCCAGATGGTCCTGGCCCTGGGGATGGAGCACGGCCGCCAGGCCACCGCCGCCCAGAGCGCCGTGACGGAAATGACCAACGAGCTTTTGAAAAAGAACGCCGACATGCTGAAAATGGGCACCATCCAGACCGCCAAGGAGGCGGAGCGGAGCGTGGTGAGCATCGAGACTCTCCAGCACACGAACCAGCAGCTGATCTCCACCCTGGACGAGGTGCTGAACATCCAGCGGGAGGGTGCGCAGAAGCGGAAGGAAGCCGAGGTGGAGCTGGGCCGCATCGAGGGCGAACTCCGGGCAAAGCTGATGGAGCTGCACAAATAAACGCCTATGGGCGGAACGGCCTGTAGGGGCGGACGCATAGCCCCTACGGGTCCNCCTGCCGGAGCTCCCGGGCCACGGAGAAGGCGGCCAGGAACATGGCTTCCAGCTCCAAGGAACAGCTGTCCTCCGGGGCCTGCTGATACCGCTCCAAAGACGCCATGTGTTCCCCGGAGAGGCCCTCCTTCAAGGCAGCGAGGTGCTTTGCCTCCAGGGATTTCGAGAGGTCGTAAGATTTGTGGTCCAGGCAGCGGGGGATGCGCTCGTTATGGGTGAAATCCATCAATANCTGCATGAGACTGGTCATGGGGATACCTCCTATATACTAGATAAAGGTATATTAACATACCTAAATTAGGTCTGTCAAGAGGTGCATTATGCAAATACTCGCCAAACGCCTAAAAGAATTGCGGGAGGAACGCAGAATTTACCAACGGGAGTTGGCGGAAATTCTGGGTATGTCCTTCCGGGGCTATCAAAATTATGAGACAGGCCAGAGCGAACCCAAGCTTGCGACCCTGATTGTTTTAGCGGACTATTACCAAGTATCCATCGACTATCTGGTGGGCCGGACGGACGCGCCGGACTTCCAGGCGGTGAAGACAGAGGAATGAGCCTATGAAATNCTTCCAAAAGCGCTCCGTGGCGGCGGTAATTATGGTCCTGGCCATCTTGACGGGCATTGCCCTGGGACAGGCGCGGAAGCCCTCCGCGCCGGAGCCGGACGGCGTGCCCTTAGACACAAGCCTGTCCACCNCCCCCTTAGAGCAGTACATCCGGGACCGGGCGGGCATCCTCTCGGCGAAGACGGAAAAGAGCCTGAGCCTTTACAACGCCAACTGGGACCGGCTGGGAAACAGCATTCTGGCGGTGGTGACGCTGGCGGAGGCCCCGGAAAATTTGGAGAGCGCCGCCTGGGAATGGGCCGGTGAGCTGGAGCTGACGGAGGACGACGCCGTCCTGGTGATGAGCGTCGGAGCCCAGGACTGCTACCTGCTTTCCAGCGGCAGGTTCTACGACCGCTTTGGGGGCCAAGAGGCCCATTACCTCAACAGCTTCCTTTTCGAGGGCTTTACGGCGGGGGATTACGACGGAGCCGTCCTGAACCTGTTCGCCCACGTCCACGGCCTCTTTGAAGGGACGGCGGAGCATGACGGCGGCGGGTATGTCCTGCTGGCGAACCTGATTCCCCTTGTGGTCCTGCTGGCGGTGCTCCTGGCAGTGCTGAGCAGTATGGACCGGATGCGCTACAACACCTGGTATGGCCGCTACGGCGGGATGCCCTCGCCGCCGGTGGTCTTCCGGCCCATCCTCTTCTGGCATGGTCCCGGGTGGTACGGACGGCGTCCGCCCCGCC
>NZ_CAJMXG010000360.1:0-2463 GCF_905219725.1 Oscillibacter sp. CU971 | reverse complement strand
TGGCCTTTGTTTATTTTGCACTTATTGTTGACACACTTATGTGAACACTACCTAGCAAATCAGCCAGATCGGGGGCCTGAGGCTTACTCAACTCGTTCTTTATGGCCTTAATCCAGTCGGTCAGGCTGGCAATTTTCCTCCGAAGATCGCCCAGCATTTTCCGGGCTTCCCCAGTCGGTGGTGGGAACAGCGTCAAAGAGGGCCTTGCCGTCCTCGCCCATGATACGGTTTCCGTCCTCGTCCAGACGGTAGCGGCGGCGCTGCTTACAGCCCCATTTGCCGCTTTCCTCAATGGGCCGGATAGGACAGAGAACATGAAAGTGTGGGTTCGGAATACCGCCGTCTTCCTTGTCTGGCAGGTGGATGGCAAAGTCGGCAATCATGCCACGGCATACAAGCTGCTCCGAAACAAATTGCCTTGCAAGAACGATGTTTTTTCCAAAGAAAATTCGTTCTGCAAGGCAATGTCAAAGCTGTATGCGAGCTGGGCTTTCTTGCCGCGCTCGGCCTTCTCTACGGCATTCCGGAGGGTAGCGCGGTCTTAGTACTCGGCGGGGGCCTGGGGCGGCAGGAAAATGCCGATGCAGACCACGCCGCCCTTATGGGTGTAGTCGCTGACCTCGCCGTAGTATTCACTGTAAAGTTTCTCCCAGCCCAGTAAGCGGCGAAGGCAATGACGGACTGTCCCTCGCTCCGCCGGACCTGGGTGACGTGGAGATGAAACAAGGCCAATTATCCGCCCTCCTGCTGGTCAATCATGCGCCTGGCCAGAGCAGAAACTTCCGGCAGGGAAAAGATTTGCTCTGCCAGCTTTCGGAAAGCTGCTTGGCTCATGCCGCGCACTTCCAGGGCAACGCTTTCCACGTCGGCCCCACGGACGATAAGCCTGTGGTTTCGTTTCTTCCGCTCGCCCTCGGTGTAGTAGCGGACACGGTTCTCCAAACGCTGGCATTTGTACCGGTACTGCTTCCGTTTGGCAATGGCCTCGTCCCGTTCTTTCTCCAACTGCTCTCGTGATTTTTTCATGATGTTTATCTCCTTCGATTTTGAATTTTGAACATAAAAAGACCGCTTACCGAGTGTGTCCGGTAAACGGTCAGGGGTACAGTGTTCGGTTTTGGCCTCATGGGGAAGGTGCAGATGCAAAACGGATGAACCTTCCCCACGAAAGTGCAGGAATAGCCGCGAAGCGGCGCAAGGGGTGGCAGCCCCTTGTAGGCCGTGGAGCGACGCAAACGTGCCTGACATTCGGATGTCAGGCACGCCGCCTCGCAGAGCGCACGATACATGGTCGCAGACCATGTATCGTGCGCCCTTAGGGTCCTTCTACTGTCAGCGTTCCAGGTAATTCAGCAACATCTGCGCCACCTGTGCGCGAGTGGTCTGCCCCTGGGGGCCAAGCCGCCCGTCTCCGTAGCCGTTCAAAATGCCGTTCTCCACGGCCCAGCACAGGGCCTCCAGAGCGTAACCGCTAATCTCGTCCGCGTCGTTGAAATGCAACTCCTTTTGGGTGGCGGCAGGACTGCCGGAGTATCGCCAGAGCATAACGGCCAACTGTTCACGAGTGATGTTGTCACTGGGGCCGAAGGTTCCGTTGCCGTAGCCGCCTACGATTCCACGCTCCGCAGCCCAGGTGATTGCCGGGGCGTACCATGTACCGGGGGCCACATCGGTAAAGGTGTTGCCACCCGTCACGGCGGATTTGCCCCCCCTGTTGTAGAGAATCTGTGCAAGCTGGGCACGGGACAGGTGATTGTCCGGCCCGAACAAGCCGTTGCCGTAGCCGCCCATCAAACCATTCCGCAGAACATAGTCCACGGCCTCGTGATACCACGTCCCCACACTCCCCAGGTCGGTGAAATTGCGAGAGGGGCAATCCACGCCGCCGTCACAGGGCTTTTGCGTATCGTCCGGCAATGGGGCAAATGTGGCTTTCACGGTCACGGCGCTGCTGGGCATGGTGAAGATGTACTTCCCGCCGCCCTGGGCCGCCAGTCTGATCTTGTTTCCCCGGCTGTCGGTGACGGTCAGGGTGTCCAGCACATAGCCGCTGTCCGGAGTGACGGTCAGGGTAACGGCGCTGTTACCGCTGGCGTTGGAGCGGTTAGATGTCACTTTGCCGTGTTCTGACTTCTCCACTGTGACAGCATATGTGCTGATGTTCTCTCCGCCAGAACCAGAAGTATTGCCTGACGTACCGCCTTGCGATGTCTGGTCGGGGGTGTCCGGATTCTTAGAGGCGGTCAAATCCTCTGTTTTTGTGGGAATCTCCCGGATGTTTCCGCCGCTGTCCATAACCCTGAACGGAACTGTAGGTTCTTCCGTAACACAGGACGGCGTTAGGATTGTTTCGGAGGGCTGCAACTCAATCCTGGCAGTAAATCGCTTCAGAAGCTGTACCAATAGGCTAAAACCGCTTGAGTAAAGTGATGAAAGCAGCAATGGTGCAAACAGCTTGTGCAG
>NZ_CAJMXG010000359.1:0-2479 GCF_905219725.1 Oscillibacter sp. CU971 | reverse complement strand
GGTCTATTATCTGCAAATGCTCGACACACCGGAGGAAAAGGTGAAGTTTGAGCAGATTTATCTGAAATACCGGGGCCTCATGTACCATGTGGCGGAGGACATCCTGCACAACCGCCAGGACGCGGAGGACGCGGTGCATAACGCTTTTTTGCGAATCATCAAAAAATTTTCCAGGTTTCAGAACACTCCGGCAAAGGAGCTGGCCCCGCAGGTTGCGGTCATCGCCAGAAATGAAGCCATTTCGCTCCAGAGGAAGCAGAAGGGAGAAGCCCCGCTGGAAGATTGGGACGGCCTTGCCGAGCCGTCGGAGTCCATCAGCGACTACCATGCGCTGGTGGACAGCTTTGCCCGGCTTCCCCGGACCTACCGGGCCGTTATGGAGATGAAACTGCTGTCCGGGTACTCCGATGGAGAGATCGCCGCCAAGCTGGGCATGAGTAAAACGGCGGTCAGTACCCGGATCAGCCGGGGACGCCGGCTTCTGCGGGATATTGTGGAGCGGGAGGGTTTCTTGTTGGAGGCGTAGAATGTCCTCTGCACCAAAAGGCCGCAAAATTTTTTCAGATACTTTGGGTTTTTCTGTGAGAATCCGCCTCCTCACCGCGTTAAGCATAGTGAGGGGCGGATTTTTGCTTAGCCCGTAAAGGAACCAGGATATGGGCGTCAAAAGTGCAGAGAAAATTTTTTCAAAAATTTTTGAAAATCCTGTGAGAATCCGGCCTCTCGCTGCGTTAATCATAGTAGAGGGGAATTTTGTGGCTGCCGGGCAGTCACGCCCCAGAGCGATACAACGAGAGAGGAGGGATTCCCATGACAGATCAGGCATTGGACGACCTGGCCCGCCGGGTAATGCTGGACACGGCCCGTCTGGAGTACGGTAATCTTCTGGAGGAACTGCCGGAGCATGAATTTTCCCCGGAGTTTGAGCGAAAGATGAAGAATCTGATTCGGCAGGCTGACCATCCTGCCCGGCACAGATTGCTGCGGACCGGGCAGCTTGTCGCGGCGCTGGTAGCGCTCCTGCTGCTGCTCACAGTGGCAACCGCCGCCGCTGGCTATGATATATGGCGGATGCTGGCCGAGTGGACGGCGGAGCAGATCACCCTCGCACCGGGGCAGATCGAATACATAGACCCGGACGACCTACATATCCCAGAGGAGCCGGGAGAGTACACGGATCTCCAAGAGGCACTGACGGCTTACGGCTTAAACCGTTCTGTAGTTCCCAAATGGCTACCAGAAGGGTTTGTGCTGGAAGAACTCATCGTGGATAATGAAAGCAATCCAAATCTAATCGTTTTTGCTTCGCTGTATTGTAGAGGACAAGATACGATTAGCAGTCAAATAAGTATCCACTTGGAATATGATAAACGCACTCACGACAATTTCGGTGATATTTGTAAGGATGAAGGGGACCCAGTCCCTTATGAAGCAGGAGGCATTACCCATTTACTGACTACTAACGCAGGTCGGTCCGTGGCACTTTGGGCCAATGGCCCGGCTGAGTGTTTTATCAATGGAGCTGTTACCACGGAGGAGCTGAAGCAGATGATAGATTCTATTTATGAGTAATGGGTAACATCAGTGAAACGCAATCATCAAATCATCAGGAGGTTACTTTTATGACAATCACACAGATGGTACAGAACCGCCAGCAGCAGCGCATCGGGAAGCTGGCCCAGAAGCAGCAGGGCAAGCCCCATGTCAACCCCTACGGCACGCCCGGCATGAGCCTGAACGACGCCGGCGACTTCCGCAAGATGGTCCCCGTGGACGAGGGCGTGGTGCAGCAGGTCAAGCAGATCGCGTTTGACCACATGAAGAACGGCTACGGGGTCAGCGATGGCGAGGACATCAGCAAGGTCATCCGAGACTACACCATGTCCCTGGCACCGGAACAGCGGCTCAGCGCCTCCTGGACGCTGAATGAAATCTTCCACAGCGAGGCCACCCGGCTGGGCGAGTACGTCCACCAGCAGGACCCCAGCTGGGACTGGGGCAAACCCTTTGACACCAGCATCCTGGACGGCTACCGACAGGGCGTGGATATGCAGGCATAACGCCGGGGGTGCATTATGNAAAAAATCACTGTTTTTATACTTACGTTATCTCTGGCGCTGAGCCTCTGCGCATGTTCCAAAGCAAGCCAGATACCATCTCTCGCAGAAATCGCAGAGAACGGAGCGGAGTGGGGCGGTGAGCAGATCCGGCAGGTGCAGGGCTGTACGTTGGCAGACCTGGAAAAAGCGTGGGGCGAGGCCGACGGCGAACTGCCTGGGGAGTACGCCTACTTCTGGAAGGTGGACGATACCACATCAGTCAATGTGTATTACCACAGAAATGCGGAAATTGAGCATATCACTGTCACTGGCCCGGACGAAGTGAGCGGCGTGGATGATGAACAGCAGATTACTCCAGATGCTCCAGCTCCCCAGCCCGCACAGATGTCTCTGGCGCAGGTGGGCGGCAGCAACTTTGA
>NZ_CAJMXG010000358.1:0-2481 GCF_905219725.1 Oscillibacter sp. CU971 | reverse complement strand
GGCTGCGACTCCAACGGAACCCTGCGATACATCATCACCAGCAACAAGCTGAGAAGTCACTACTTCCTGTACGCTAACGAAAACGGCGATTGGAAGAAGATCGCCAAAGCCCGGTCCCCGAGTGCTTTCGAGGGCCGGGTTAAACTATATTAGGAGGTCACCTATATGACAAAAGAAGAGCAGGTCATTGAGACCATCAGAAAAGGGCCCGGTATGAGCCCGAACGAATATCAGCGGCTGGCGCTCCGAACGGCGTCGAAGGAGTCCATGGAGAATCTTCTCCTAAATGGCCTTCTGGGGCTCGGCGGTAAAACTGGCGAGTGTCAGGATCTCTACAAGAAGCACCTTTTCCAGGGCCACGATCTTGATAAGGATAAGATGGCCAAGGAACTGGGCGATGTCTCTTGGTATCTGGCGCTCACAGCCTACGCCATTGGCTACAGCCTGGAGAATATTTTCAAACTCAATATCGAAAAGCTCCGGGCTCGGTATCCGGACGACTTTGATGCCGACCACAGCCTCCACCGTCAAGCCGGCGATATTTAGGGACGTCGGCCATGGAAAACCGTGAACAATTCGTCGAGTTTGACCGGTACTGCAAGACCTGTCAGCATGAGAAACTTGCCGAAACGGATTCGCCCTGTGACGAGTGCCTGGAGCATCCGGTGAATACCGACAGCAATATCCCATTCTGCTACGAAAGGAGAACCTGACCTATGGAGAAGCCCGAAATCATGGTATCATGCGAAGATCCCGGCACCACCTATCTCTGCTATCGCGGTATGCGCTTTATCTTCCGGGATGGCGTGTACTCCGGCTGGTATCGGCCGTAAAGCAACGAGGAGAGAGCCAGCGAAAACGTGGGCTCTCTTTATATTTTACACGAAATGAGGGACAGACCTTGGAAAGGCTCGAAGTTAGCAAACCCATTGAAAACTTTCTTGCATTCATGCGTGAGTGTGAGAGCCAGTACCACATGGCCGAGGCAGAGGAACAGGAGACGTCCGGCCTCATCAATGATATTCTCCACAGCCTGGAGTTGGAAGACCACTCCTATCACGAGTTCGCCAACCTCGGGAAAGAACTGAAGGAGGCCCGGCAGCGGAGGCGGACAGCCAAATACATCAAACTGACGGTTCAGCCTGTCTTAGCGTGGACGGATGAGAACCGAAATGTCATAAAAGGGCTCGAACGCTTGCTCGGTGATGTCCGCAAGGCTGAGAAGAATACCGAAAACCGCATCTATACGCCCAGGTGCAGATCGCAGAAGTAACGGAAAATAGATACGCCTTGACGCTCAATGAGTATCTGCTCTTAATGCGCGATATCATACTTTCCTAAAAACCAATCTGATCTCACAAGGAGGAGCTATATTTATGAACGAAAAAGTTATGCGACACAAGGAGCTTTGCGATGGGCTGAACACCTTGTATGCTAAGAAGAACCACGACTACGGTGACAGCTTCCACCAGACTTTTGTCGAGGAGGGGCTGGCTATGAGCCGTATCCGCCTTGGGGACAAGTTCTCCCGCTTTAAGACCCTGTCCCGCATCTCCCCCACCGACAGCGCTCAGCAGCAGGTTACGGATGAGTCCATTCGGGACACGCTGCTCGACTTGGCGAACTACGCCATCATGACTGTGCTGGAGCTGGATGAGGCAGAGAAAAAAGCCACAGCTCCAGACTATGATATTTCGTGAGGCATAAATCATGTCTGACGAACCTACCTATATCGACTGGCTCACAACCATTGAGCCCGAAGAAGTCTGTGAAATCGCCTCCAAATACGGAAACCGCTATGCTGAAATCACCGAGGAGCAGATTGAAGAATTGCGGGCTGGAAAGGTGCTGTGCTATGTGAACGAGTATGGCATCTTTATCAGACTGAAAAAGGAGTGATATTTGTTGTTCGAGTTCATTTCATTGATACTCGTTCTCGCAGGGCTATTCTCCGAAAGAGTGGATGTGCTCTTCGTAGCAGCCCTGTTTGCGCTCATTTCAAACGCGGATATCTCCATCAACATCAATAAGGAGGACAAACACGATGATGGCTAAACTTCAGGAGCGCTGGTACTTCCTTCTCGTTCTGCTGGATGCGGCCGGTATTGCCTGGGTCCGGACGAGGCGGACATTCCGCAGCCTGCTGGATAAATTCGGAAAGCTGGTTCGAGACATTCGCATCACTCGGAGCCTGCTGCTCCTTGACATGGCGAAGGAACTGGATATTTCACCGGCCGAGCTGTCGGCTATTGAGTGTGGAAGAAAGCCGGTCCCTGACTGGTTTATCCCTGCACTTGAAAAGCATTACGATATTGGCGAGGTCTGTGCCCACACTCTCCGTTTCTTGGCGAAGGAAAGAGGTGATTGATATTTGTCCGGGAAAGACAGAAATAACTCGGAAGGCTATTCCGACCCGACTGCCTATGCAGCTATGAGGAATATCGCCCGGGACGAGGATCGCTTTCGGAAACTGCGCAAGGT
>NZ_CAJMXG010000357.1:0-2487 GCF_905219725.1 Oscillibacter sp. CU971 | reverse complement strand
GGGCGGGGGGCTCAGCAATCTCCAGGAACGCCTGACGGAGGGCCGGGTCTATGACTACCTCCATTTCCCCCGGGCCCCAAGGCCCCTGAACCGCTATGTTTTTAACCTGGCGGACCTGTGCGTCTTTGCCGGGGGGGCGCTGTGCCTGCTGCGGGGCGGCAAAGGTTGCAAAGGTTCCCCTTCCTCTTGACTTTCCGGCGGTCCTATGCTAAACTGTCGGAGATAAAAGGCCGCTTTTTCCAAAAGCGGAGCGCTTCAAATTCAATCAGATGGGAGTAACGATCATGAAGAGAATCAAGACCCTGGAGACCCGCAGTCTCTGCGAGAGCGCCAAGAAGGGCGGCTGCGGCGAGTGCCAGACCTCCTGCCAGTCCGCCTGCAAGACCTCCTGCGGCGTCGCCAACCAGAAGTGCGAGCAGAAGTAAACAGCCGANGNGCCGCCCGGTGAGGCGGCGCTTTTCCTGTCAANAAGACCGCCGCCCCCTCCGGGCGGCTTGGGAGGAACACATNGTACATCAATACAAGCTGAACGGCTACAACCTCGTCCTGGACAGCTGCNCCGGCGGCGTCNATGTGGTGGACGANGTGGCCTATGACCTGATTGCCCTCTACCCGGACCATACGCCGGAGGAGATTGTGCAAACTCTGCTGGAAACCTACCGGGACCGCCCCGATGTGACGGAGGCGGAGATCCGGGAGTGCCTGGCCGACGTGGAGTCCCTGGTAAAATCCGGGCAGCTCTACACCCCCGACACCTTTTCGGACATCGCCGGGACCTTTAAAGAGCGCTCCGGCGGCGTGGTGAAGGCCCTCTGCCTTCATGTGGCCCACACNTGCAATTTGAACTGCTCCTACTGCTTCGCCAGCCAGGGGAAGTACCACGGGGACCGGGCCCTCATGTCCTTTGAGGTGGGAAAGCAGGCCCTGGACTTCCTCATCGCCCACTCCGGGACCCGGACGAACCTGGAGGTGGACTTCTTCGGCGGCGAGCCGCTGATGAACTGGCAGGTGGTGAAGGACCTGGTGGCCTATGCCCGGACCCAGGAGGAGCCCCATCACAAGCGCTTCCGCTTCACCCTCACCACCAACGGGATGCTCATTGACGANGACGNCATCGACTTTGCCAACCGGGAGATNGACAACGTGGTCCTCTCCCTGGACGGGCGGAAGGAGATTCACGACGCCCTTCGGGTGGACTACGCCGGAAACGNCAGCTATGACCGCGTCGTCCCCAAGTTCCAGGAGCTGGTGAAGGCCCGGGGAGGAAGCCGCTACTATATGCGGGGCACCTTCACCCACCGAAATCCCGACTTTACGAAGGNCCTCTTCCATATGGCNGATCTGGGCTTNANCGAGCTTTCCATGGAGCCGGTGGTNTACGCCCCGGGGGACCCGGCGGCCCTGACGGCGGAGGACCTGGAGGTGGTNAAGGATCAGTACGAGCTGCTGGCCAGGGAAATGCTGAAACGGCACAAGGAGGGCCGTCCCATCACCTTCTACCACTACATGCTGGACCTCACGGGAGGGGCCTGCGTCTATAAGCGGGTCTCCGGCTGCGGCTCCGGCACGGAGTACATGGCCGTCACCCCCTGGGGGGACCTGTACCCCTGCCACCAGTTCGTGGGAGAGGAGGCGTACAAGCTGGGAGACGTGTGGAAGGGCGTGACGAATACCGCTTTGCGGGAGGAGTTTCGCTCCTGCAACGCCTATGCCCGGCCCGCGTGCGCGGACTGCTGGGCCAGGCTCTACTGCTCCGGCGGCTGCGCCGCCAACGCCTACCACGCCTCCGGCTCCATCCGGGGAATCTATGAGGCGGGCTGTGAGCTCTTCCGCAAGCGGATGGAGTGCGCCATCATGCTCCAGGCTGCCCTGGCGGAAGAGGCGGAGGCATGACCACCCCCCTGGCGGACTTCCTCCGGGCCTACGCCGCCTCCGGCACGGCCCGGCTCCACATGCCGGGGCACAAGGGACGGGGCCCCTTGGGCTGCGAGGCCTGGGACCTGACGGAGATTTCCGGGGCGGACTCCCTCTACGAGGCGGCGGGCGTCATTGCGCGGAGCGAGGAAAACGCCGCCGCCCTCTTCGGCTCCGCCGCCACGTTCTACTCCACCGAAGGGTCTACCCAGTGCGTCAAGGCCATGCTGTTTCTGGCCCTCCAGAACCGGCCGGCGGGGACGCCGCCGGTGGTTCTGGCCGCCCGGAACGTCCACAAATCCTTCGTCCACGCCGCCGCCCTGCTGGATTTCGAGCCCCTTTGGCTCTGGCCGGAGGAGGGGACAAGCTCCCNCTGCGCCTGTCCCGTCGCCGCGGAGGGGTTGGACCGGGCCCTCTCCGCCCTGGACGCGCCCCCCGCCGCCGTGTATATCACCAGCCCGGACTATCTGGGGAACATGGCGGACATTCCTGCCCTGGCGGAGGTCTGCCGCCGTTATAAAACCCCGCTTCTGGCAGACAACGCCCACGGGGCCTATCTGCGCTTCCTCTCCC
>NZ_CAJMXG010000356.1:0-2493 GCF_905219725.1 Oscillibacter sp. CU971 | reverse complement strand
TGCATTTTAAGATCGACGGTTGTTAAGTTTGTCAGCACCTTGGCAACATCAGGAGAACAGCACAAATCTTCAAAGAAAAAGCGATAAACTGTTTCTCTGCTGATCGAAGGGAAAAATGCAGTCAAATCAATCTTGTATAGATTCCGAGTGCTCTTGCCCAAATGCTGGCGAGCATTATCGGAGTATGATTTTCCCTTAATACCGGAAAAAACATTATCGGGCACTTCAATTTTTCCCAATAATGTTTTTATTCGTTTTTGTACAGTTTTTAATTCGGCTTGTGGAGGCTCGATAAGCCGAGGTTTCTTAGATCTATCTACATAGGGGCTAATCATTGAAACAACATAGTCTTGTTTTAATAAATCCCCATTTTTAATATGTAGAACGTATTTTAGTATTTTTTTAGATTGGATTCCGTATAGTGGACAATCAGTATATTTCAAAAGGCATTACACCTCAATTCTTAAAATGTGCTGGTGTTAGCTGTTGACTACTTTACCGATTATCCAACGGACAAAATCGGGAAGTAGTTCAGGGCAGCAAAAGGATACAGCCAGTACGGCTACTGCAATCAGTACAATGACGATCACAGCAGCAGGGATATGAGAGTGAGTCTCATTCGTGGAAACCTTGTTATTGTCACCGTAAACGTTGATATTGATGACAATACTGGGCTTGTCCGCTTTCTTCACGGAATTCACCTCCTTGTTATTATTGGCCCTCAAAATGAGGGGACTTCCCATCCGCCAACAACAAGGAGATATTGCAGCCTTATATCCTAAATTCACACCAGCACAAATCCGACTTCCCAAACAGTTTGTTCTGCTCGGCTCAACACCGATTCACTTAACACGGTCACAACGAAACACACATACATATTGACTGCAAGTGCAGTCACAGTGTTACCGTGTTTGTGTGTCATTGTGTCGAGATGAAGAGGTGCTGATGGCACTTTTGCCGGAGAAAAATGCATCCTTACACATAGGTACGATGCCGCCCGTGTTTTGATCACGAGCCAAACGAAGTCTGATCTGACCGCTCGTACTGACAAAATAACTATATCACAATGAGTCGAAAAAGAAAATAATAAATTGTAAATTCCACCCAAAGAGATTATGGGAGGAATTTTCATATACCACAACTGAAAGGAGGAGTTCCCTTATCTGCCACCAGCCATCGGGCTGGCTTTTTATTTCACAACTAAGGAGGTATTTAAGTAGTAGACGATAAAAAGGCCCTCGGCCCCGATGTATGCATGCCCACCGAGGCACTGGAGTAGCCCCGTCCCGCTCCTGATCTGGCTGACACCACCGCCCCGCAGGGGTCGGAGGCGTTGACCGTAGATGAACAGCTCATTTTGGAGCATGAAGGACAGGTCGCCCTCTTTGAAATGGGCGAGGCTCTCCTGGATGTTCCGGAGTTTTCCGGCGTGACAATCTCAGAACAGCCCGAATAAGCTGGAACGGCAGGTCACCATGTTCGACTATTTTGACATCACCGTCCTGGGGCTGGCGATGGACACGAACATGAGGGCGCAGTTGTGCGTGCGCACACTGCGCGGCGCAGCGGCAGGCCTATCCGGCCCTGCGGGGAGCTGTCGTCCACTCGGACCGGGGTCCCCAATACACCAGTGGTGTCTACCGGGCGGCGGTTGAGCAGTATGGCATCCACCAGAGCATGAACAGCGACGGCGGGCGCTGCCACGACAACGCCCGCGTGGGCCAGGATGAAGAGCGAGCTCTTCTACGACCACCTCAACCCGGAGTGCCTGACAGTTGAGGAATTAAAGACCTTTGTCTGGAGGTACTTCATGAGTTACTGGAACCGCCGGCGCATTTGCTCCGCCAACGGCGGCCTCCTGCCTATCGTGAAACGCCAGAGTTATTTTGCCGCTCTGCGAGCCGCCGCTTAGCTGGCTAATTTCTTTGAGTTTTTTGTGTCAACTAATATTGGCAAAACCATTTTGACGCCGCCCGTGAGGAGGCTGGCAAAACCACATCCCCGGCGAAAGAGACCGCTCCTGCCAAGCCGGGGCAATCCGCTCAACTCCGTAACACTACTCCGAGTCGAAAAAACGTCGCCTTCATGGCGGAGGTCATGTAAAAGGTCAAGCGCCGGAGGGCAGAAACCTGCTCTCCGGCGCTCTTTCGTCCTCTCTAACCCTTTCCGGTCATTTCGCCGTGTGGGTCACGGCGTGGGTCTAACAATTTTCTAACATCATAAACACCCTCAAGAAGTTACGAAAATCCGCCAAAATCATGTGATTTCGGCGGATTTGTGGAGTAAGGGGGTAAAATCGATTTTTCGTTGAATCCTTTGCGGCACAACGATTCAGGAAGAAAGGCTGATGCCGGAGAGGGAAAAGCAAGCACTTTGTTGTTTGCCGGTATTGACTTTTATCAGTCCTTTATGGATCTATCTTGCGTGCCTGATTGATTGTTTCAAACAGCTCCCTGCTTACAATCGCCGGGTGGTGCTCCTGTATCAAAAATC
>NZ_CAJMXG010000355.1:0-2497 GCF_905219725.1 Oscillibacter sp. CU971 | reverse complement strand
CCATTACGCCGATGATGGAGGACAGCAGCACCGGACGGGCCATGCGCTTGTATTCCTCCTTGGTAATGACGCCGTCGTCCTTGATTTGGGTGGTATCCAGATTCAGGCGGTCCAGCCGTTTCTCCGCCTTGGACATGATCTCCACCAGGGCGAAAAGGCCAATGAGGCAGACTGCCAGGTCCAAACCCAGGTACAGCCGGGAAATGCCGAAGGTAAAGCGGTCATAGCTGGTCATGGGGTCGGAGCCCACGCAGGAGATAAGCAGTCCCAGGCAGGCGGAAATTAAGCCCTTGATCATGCTCTTGCCCGATACGCCGGCGATGATGGTCAGGCCAAAAACGCAGACCATGAAGTACTCCGCGGTGCCCAGCTGAGCGGCCACCCGGGCCACCTGGGGCCCCAGAAACAGCAGCATCAGGGCGGAGAAGATCCCGCCGAAGGTGGAGGCATACAAGGCAATTTTCAGCGCGGCCTTGGTCCGCCCCTGCTCCGACAGGGGATGCCCGTCCAGCATGGTGGCCGCCGCGTGAGGGGTGCCGGGGGTGTTGATGAGAATGGCGGACACGCTGCCGCCATAGCCCCCGGCGCAGTAGATGCCAAGCAGGAACATCATGCCGGGAATGGCGGTCATGGAGTAGGTGACGGGCAGGAACAAAATCACGCACAGGATGACGCTCAGCCCGGGGATAGCCGCGAAAACCGAGCCGATAAACACGCCGATGTTAATCCACAGGATGTTTTCCAGCGTAAACAAAAGGCCGGTGGCCGGGGCAATGTACTGTAACATGAATCCCCCTCCTTAAAAGTCCACGCCCAAGGCAAAGCGAAAGGCCGCCCAGATGGCTACCGCAATGACCAGGGTAATGACATAGTAGGATTTCTTCCGGCACCGGAAATACAGCAAAAAACCCAGGCAGCAAAATACCGCGCCCACCACAAACAGGCCGGTCCACTTGCTGAGAAAATAGGTGCCCAGCAGAATGCCCAGGATTACCAGCGCCTTGGCCTCCACCTGAATGTTGATGACCTTCCAATTCAAGGGCTGCTTTGTGGCCAGCTTATAGAGCTCCTTGCCAATCAGCATGGCGCAGCACAAAAGCATGACCGTCATCAGCAGGGTGGGAAACGCCCGGCCGTTGACCACGTCCTTCTCGGAAACCGCCACCTGGTCCGGCATGACCAGCAGGATTGCCAGGGCAAAGAGCGCGAACGCCAGGCCGGTAACCAGGTCAATGGGGATGCGGATTTCTTTTTCGTGCAGCTTCCGGCCCCAGGCGTCCATACGGCCGTTAAACTGCTCTACCCATTGCTTCATAGGGGTCCTCCTTTCAAAATTCAGAGAATAAAAAGGGGGAATGGGCGGGACCTCTGCCCTATCCCATTCCCCCGTATGGATCGCTGCGATCAGCCCGCGACGATGTCCTTATATTCGTTGACGATGCTCTTCACGTTTTCCACATGGGCTTCCACGTCCGCAACGGACATGGTATCCACTTCCAGCAGCATGGTGTCCTGGAGCCACTCCACGACCTCCGCGTCCGCCAGAATCTTGCCGTAGAGCTCTTTCAGCTCAGCGACCTTCTTCTCGTCGGTGCCGGCCCGGGCCATGACAAAGCAGCGGTTGCGGAAGTAGGGATAGCCGTGCTGGCCCACGCCCTCTACGCCGGCGAAGGGACCGTTTTCGATATTGCCCTCGTCAAAGGCGCACACAACGGTCACGCCCTTTTGCTGATAGGTCTCCAGAATCTGGGACTGGTGGGAGACGGCGAACTGGGTTTCGCCACGGGACACGGCCTGAGCGGCCTCGGCGGCAGACTGATAGGGGGTCAGCTTCAGCTTATCACCCGCGCCCATGGAACCGAACAAAGCCGCGGCCAGGAACGCCTCGGAGCTGGTNGCGCCGTTGACGGCCACGCTGATTTCCGTTCCCTGCTGGACATAGGCTTCCAGGTCGGCCACGCTGCCGATGTTCAGCTTGGCGTCGGCGGAGAGGACGAAGATGGAGGAATACAGGTTCTCCACAAACACAAAGTCCTCATAGCCGAACTGCATCTTGGCCGGGTCCAGGATGGAGGTGATGGACAGCAGGCCCTCGCCCACGAAGACCAGCTCGGTATCGTTGGCCTTGGTGTCGGCTACCCAGGTGTTTACAGTGGCGGCGTCTCCCTTGATGGCTTCGGCCACCAGGGTGATGGTGTCGGAGTAGCTGGTGGACTTGGTCGCCGCCTGCTGGCTCACCATGGCGGCCACGCCGGAGGGAGCCCAGGGGCAGGTCACTTTCCAGGTTGCGGACTTTTGGCCGCAGCCCGCCAGCAGGGCTGCGCACATGGCGGCAAGCAGTGCAATGCTGAGAATTCTTCTTTTCATAATCTCGCTCCTTTTCTGTTATGCATCAGATGAGGTCCAGGTCATTTTCCAACATCTGTATATTGAAAATGTAGCATAAAGTCACGCTTGATTCAACAGCTTTTAAAAGAAAAGAAACAAAGTTGTCTGG
>NZ_CAJMXG010000354.1:0-2502 GCF_905219725.1 Oscillibacter sp. CU971 | reverse complement strand
GTGATGAGCTGTCGGAGGTCACTGGGGTGGTGATTATCGGTGTGGATGATCTGGATGCCGACCAGAGAAAAACTATGTACAAAAGGCACACAATGATTGCTCCTGTCCTGGCTTCCCTGCCATCTATCCTGATGAATTGGTATATAGCTGGCTCTAATGTCATTAAGTTAGCCGCGAAGGAGGACGCCGTCCGCCTTGGCTACGACAACGCCAGACAGTGGCAGGCCCTCCTCTCCACCTACGCTCCACAGATTGCGGACACTATGAATATCCCGTGGGAACAGTTTCGGTGGTACGCCTCCTACCACGACGAGGGAGCGCATCCCCATGTCCACATGGTCTGCTACAGTGCGGACGGGCGCTCCGGTTTTCTGGATAAGGAGGGCATCGCCAGGATCAAGTCCGGACTGGCAAAGAATATTTTCCGCCAGGAACTGACGGAGATCTACCGGCAGCAGACCCAGCGCCGGGATGAGCTGGTGCGGCAGTCTGGCGAGGTCATGAAGGAGCTGATCCGGCAGATGCTCTCCGGCACGCTGGAGAATCCCCGCATCGAGCAGCTCATGGGCGAACTGGCCCAACGGCTGAAAAGCACCTCCGGCAAAAAACAGTACGGCTACCTCAAGGCGTCGCTGAAGGCTGTGGTGGATGAGATTGTGGACGAGCTGGCAAAGGACTCCCGTGTCTCCTCCGCCTATGACCCGTGGTATCAGCTGCGGGAAGAAGTGCTGCGGACGTACCGGGATGACCTTCCAGACCGGCTCCCCCTCTCCCGGCAGACGGAGTTCAAGCGGATAAAGAATGTGGTGGTGGAGGAAGCGGCGCAGCTTGGTGAGCACACCGAGGTGTTCACGCCGGCGGATATCCAGGAGCCGCCCCAGGCCGGCGAGGACGCCGGCCCCGAGCCGGAAGCGGAGTCGGAAAGTTCGGATGTGCCAGAGGAGGCCAGCGAAGCGCCGCCCGCCGTGGTGTGGAGTGACCGATACAAGCGGGCGCGGTCTTTTTTGTACGGAGATGACGAGACGCCCCAGGATCACGAGCAAGCCTGCCGCCTCTTCATGGAGGAGGCCCTCGACGGCAACGCCCTGGCCATGCATGACCTGGGTAGGATGTTTGCGGACGGCACTGGCGTGGAGGCTGACACGGAGCAGTCCCATGCGTGGTATGCCAAGGCGCTCTCCGCCTTCCAGACCGTGGAGAGGCAGCGCCCCAACCGCTATGTGGAGTACCGCATCGGCTGGATGCTCCTTCATGGCGTGGGGACAGAGCAGGATGAGAGCGCTGCGCTGGAGTGGCTGGAGAAGTCCGCTGAACTTAAAAACACCTATGCGGAGTATCAGATGGCAAAGCACATCCTCGCAAATCCCTCTGCCAAGCGGGAGCGGACTCGTCAGGCGGTGGACTGGCTGACCCATGCGGCGGAGGCCGGACTGGACTGCGCTCAGTACGCCCTCGGAAAGCTGTACCGTGACGGCGGGCCAGTGGCGCAGGATATGACCCAGGCGGTGATCCAGTTCTCCCAGGCAGCCGAGCGGGGCAATCAGTACGCCATGTACGCCCTGGGCAAGCTGCGTCTGGAGGCAGACGATCCCGCCGCTGCCCGGCGCTGGTTCCGACAGTCCGCCGATCTTGGAAACCAGTTCGCGCAGTACCAGCTGGGCAAGCTGCTGTTGTGCGGCGATGGCGTGGCAAAGGATACAGCGGGCGCTGTCCGCTGGCTGACGGAGTCGGCGGAGCAGGGCAATCAGTATGCCCAGTACGCCCTCGGCAAGCTGTACCTGCTGGGGAAGGATGTTCCGCAGGACAGGGAATCCGCCGTCCGCTGGTTCACGCTGGCGGCGGAACAGGGCAATGAGTACGCCCAGTTTTTCCTTGACCACATGGATGACTCGCCCTCCCTCTTCGCCAGCGCCACCCGGCTCCTCCACCACATGGGCCGCATCTTCCAGGAGCAGGCCCCGCCGCCGGGCGGCGGAATCACCTTTGTGGACAGTAAGCTGAGACGAAAGATCAGAGAGAAGAAAATCGCCATAGGCCACAAGCCGGACGACCATGAGGAGCAGGTCCAGCGGCTCCGATAGCCTCCTCTCCAGAAGCCACACAAAACGAGCTGCCTCCAGGCACGGAGGCAGCTCGTTTCTCTTTCGTTCAAATTACCGTATCTCCACGAACCCCATGATCAAATCAACCGCTTCCGCCGTCAGGGGCGCGGGCGCCTTCTCCACAAAGGAAGCGTTGCGGCTGCTCAGGTCCAGCATCCTCGCCTGGTCGCAGAGCACCACCCCATCAGTCTTCGTTGTGTCATCCAACCGGATGTGAAACGGATGCCCTTTGTCAGTGTGGGTGATCGGACAGACCATCGTCAGGCTGCTGACGCGGTTGAACAGGTTGTTGCTGACCACAAGCGCCGGACGGCGTCCCCTCTGCTCGTGTCCAGCCTGGGGATCAAAGTCCAGATAGACAATGTCCCCCTGCTCAAAAACGGTCACCACGCCTCATCAC
>NZ_CAJMXG010000353.1:0-2503 GCF_905219725.1 Oscillibacter sp. CU971 | reverse complement strand
CCGGAGCGGGCGCGGGAACCGGCTCGGGAGCGGGAGCGGGCTCCTCCACAGGAGCGGGCTCTTCCTCAGGCTCCTCGGCGGGGGCCGCGGGAGCGGCCTCGATGGTGATGCGGCCCGCGGGCTCGCCGTAGGCTTCCTCGGAAACCACGCCCTTGAGCTCTTCCTTGATGTAGTCCATCAGGACCTCGTCCATGGGCAGGCCCAGATCGTAGTTCACGGAGGCGGAGGCGAAAGCGTAGTAGGTGTCGCCGNCGGCGGCCATGAAGTCGTTGGTGGCGATGGCGTAGGTGGCTTTTTCGTCGAAGTCCTTGNCGCCCACGGAGGTGATGGTGACCCGCTCGATGGAGGCGGGCTTATGGTCGGTGGAGCCGGGATACAGGTCCCCGGCCTTGAACTCGCTGCCGGTGGCTACGGTGAACTCAATGCCGCTGACCTGGGGGAAGCCGCCGATGGCGGTGGGAGTGCAGTGGGTGGAGGCTTCCAGGGCCTCCAGCAGCTCCGCGCCGGTGACCTTGACGATGCTCAGGGTGTTGCCGAAGGGCAGGACGGTGTTGACATCTTTTTTCGTGATGTCGCCCGCCGCGATGGGGGCCCGGATGCCGCCGCCGTTGGTGACGGCCGCGTCCACTTCCTCGCCGTTTTTCTTGGCGCCCCAGACCAGGNCGTCGGTGATGCGGTCGCCCAGGTTGGTTTCTTCCGTGNGGTTGCCGGGGTCCTTGNCGCCGTTGAGCAGNACCTCGGTCTTGGCAAAGGCGGCGCCGTAGTCGTCGTCAATCTGCTTTTGGATGGCGGCGGCCCGGGCGGCGATGTCCTTGTCCTCCGCCAGTCCCTCGGCGGAGACGTTTTCCATGGCGATTTCGCCCTCGGCGGAGATGGTCACCACGCCGATGTTGGCCAGCTTCGTGCCGGTGGAGGTGATGGGCTTGTCCCCGGCGGCTTCCTTGACTTCCTCCAGGGTGGAGTGGGAATNGCCGTCGATGAAGAGGTCGATGCCCTCTACGGCGTCCATCAGGTCGATGGAGCGGTTGCCCTTGGACTCGTCGTCAATGCCCAGGTGGCCCAGGCAAACGATGTAGTCGCAGCCCTCGTCCTCCAGGGCCTTGACCTCGGCCTGGGCGATGGCGAACATGTCCTTGCCCGCGGGGAAGGTCACGCCCTGAATCTTGGCGGGGTGGGCCTTGGTGGCGGTCTCGGGGGTGCTCAGGCCGAAGACGCCGATTTTCCTGCCGCCCTCCTCGCCGAAAATCACATGGGTGTTTTCGGCCTTTCCGTTGACCAGCACGTTGGCGGCCACCACGGGGAATTTGGCGTCCTTGGTGATTTCCTTGAAGTTGGCGTAGCCGTAGTCGAATTCGTGGTTTCCGATGGTGGCCGCGTCATAGCCCGCCAGGTTCATCAGCTCNATGGCGGTTTTGCCCTGGCTGACGCTGACGGTGGGGTCGCCCTGGATGTAGTCGCCCGCGTCCAGCAGCAGGGTGTAGGCGCCCTTGGCCTGGTATTCGGCCTTCAAGGCGGCCACCTTGGCGTATCCGGCGATGCCGCCGTGGACGTCGTTGGTGTGGAGGATGACGATGGAGCCTTCCAGGCTCTTGTCTTCCTCCTCCGCGGCGGAGGCGGTGACGCTCAAAGAGAACATCATGGCCAGGGCCAGCAGCAGGGACAGGAACTTCTTAGTCTGCATTCTGTTACCTCCTCTTCTTTCAGGGGCGGATTGGCCTCCGCCCTTCCTGGTGCCATTATACCACAGTTTTTCCAAATAGAAAGCGCAAAGTTTCCAGAAGCGGGAAATTTTTTTCATCCCCCTTCCTCCGCTGGAAATCCGGCGGGAACTGTGCTATACTGGGTCCATCAACAAAGAAAGAACGGAGGGACACCAAATGCGCACACTCTTCAAGGGCGGCAGCGTGGCTTCCGGCAAGGGCGTCCGGCGGGCGGACTTGCTGGTGGAGGGAGAAAAAGTGGTCTCCCTGGGCCGGGGGCTCAAGGCGGAGGCGGAGCGGACNATCGACGTGACGGGCTGCGTCCTCTTCCCCGGCTTCATCGACGCCCACACCCATTTCGACCTGGAGGTGGCGGGCACCGTCACCGCCGACGGCTTCGCCTCGGGAAGCCGGGCGGCCCTCCGGGGAGGCACCACCACCGTCATTGACTTCGCCTGCCCCGACAAGGGAGAGTCCCTGGCCTCGGGCCTAGCGCGCTGGCGGGAGAAGGCCGTGGGGAAGACCTTCTGCGACTACGGCTTCCACATGACCATTGACGACTGGAACGAGGGCGTTCGGGCGGAGCTGCCGGAGATGTTCGCCCAAGGCATCTCCTCCTTCAAGCTGTACATGACCTACCCCGCCATGCTGCTGGGGGACCGGGACCTCTACTGGGCGCTGAAGGAGCTGAAAACGCTGGGGGGAATCTGCGGCGTCCACTGTGAAAACGCCGGGGTGATTGACGGCATGATTGCGGAGAAAAAGGCCCTGGGGGANCTCTCCCCCGCCAGCCACCCCCAGAC
>NZ_CAJMXG010000352.1:0-2520 GCF_905219725.1 Oscillibacter sp. CU971 | reverse complement strand
TTCCTACATTTTATCCCTCATTAACTTTGTGGCCTGTCTGGTAATGAAGACAGACAGGCCTCTTTTCGACAGGCTGAAAGGACCGCCCGAAAGGGCCGGTCCTGCTCGTTTATTTTTGGGGGAAGCGGAACACCGTGGTGTGGTGGAAGGCCTCTCCCGCCCGGAGGACGCAGGAGGGGAAGTTGTCATGGTTGGGGGAGTCGGGATAGAACTGGGTTTCCAGGCAGAAACCCCAGCGGCCCCCGTAGGGCGTGCCGCCCTTTCCGGCGGGACAGCCGTCCAGATAGTTCCCCGTGTAGAACTGCACGCCGGGGAGGGTGGAGAGAACCTCCATGGAGACGCCGGTGGCGGGGGAAGAGGCCCGGGCAATGGGCCGGAGAGCGCCCGATTCGCCAACCGGAATCCAGTTGTGGTCATAGCCCCCGGCCTGGAGCAGCTGGGGGAACGCCTCATCAATGCGGGCCCCGATGGGGGTGGGCTGACGCAGGTCCATGGGGGTGCCCTCCACGGGGGCGATTTCCCCGGTGGGAATGGACAAGGGGTCCGTGGGGGTGTAGCGGTCCGCCAGGAGCTGGATAGACTGGTCCAGCACCGGGCCGCTGTCGTGGCCGGAGAGGTTGAAATAGGCGTGGTTCGTCAGGTTGCAGACAGTATCCCGGTCGGACTCCGCCCGGTAGTCGATGGTCAAGCCCTCTTCCGTCAGGGTGTAGGCCGCTTGGACCTTGAGAGTTCCGGGGTAGCCCTCTTCCCCGTCGGGGCTGAGCAGGGAGAGGACAAGGCGGTTGTCCTCCGCTTCTTCCACAGTCCAAACCCGTTGGTTGAAGCCCACCTGGCCGCCGTGAAGGTGGTTGACCGCNTGGTCATTGGCGGCCAGCTNATAAGTTTGGCCGTTCAGCGAAAATTTCGCCCCGCCGATGCGGTTGGCATACCGGCCCACCAGGGCCCCCAGGGACTTGCCGTGGGTCCGGTAGGGCTCCAGCGCGTCGAAGCCCAGGAGGACGTCCACCGGCCTGCCCGATCGATCCGGGACACGGAGGGACTGGAGAGAGCCGCCGAAGGTGATGATTTGGCAGGAGAGCGCCCCGGCGGCCAGTGTATACAGCTCTACGGGCGTACCGTCCGGCATCGTGCCGAAGGGAATGGGAACAGACATGGGAATACCCTCTTTCCAATTTAAATTAGCAGAATCAGCATAGCATATTTTTCCGCCCCGGTCAAAGGGTTTTGTCCCAGGACAACGCATGAATGTCCTCTTTGCCTCATAGNCTTAACCGACGAGTACAAGCAAAAGGGGGAGCATCATGAAAAGAGGAATCGCGCTGCTGTGCGCCGCGCTGCTGCTGACCACCGGCGCCCGGGCGGTGGAGGTGTCCGCGCCGTCGGCCATTTTGATGGAGAAGGAGACGGGGACCGTCCTCTTCGCCAAGGACGAGCACAAGCAGCTGGAGCCCGCCAGCGTCACCAAGGTGATGACGCTGCTTTTGACCATGGAGGCCGTGGACAGCGGACAGCTGAAGTACGACGACATGGTGACGGCCTCCGCCCACGCCTGTTCCATGGGCGGGTCCCAGATCTGGCTGAAGGAGAACGAGCAGCTCAGCGTCAGCGACATGCTGAAGGCGGTCTGCGTGGTTTCCGCCAACGACTGCGCCGTGGCCCTGGCGGAAACCGTGGCGGGCAGCGAGGACGCCTTTGTGGAGCGGATGAACCGGCGGGCGGCGGAGCTGGGGATGCGGGACACCACCTTTCAAAACGCCACGGGCCTTCCGGCGGCGGGCCACGTCACCTCCGCCTACGACATCGCCCTGATGAGCCGGGAGCTGATTTTGAACCACCCGGACATCCGCCAGTACACCACCATCTGGATGGACACCCTGCGGAACGGGGAGTCCCAGCTGGTGAACACCAACCGCCTGGTGCGGTTCTACGAGGGGGCCACGGGGCTGAAAACCGGCTCCACCGACAGCGCCCTCTACTGCCTCTCCGCCACGGCGGAGCGGGAGGGCATGGAGCTCATTGCCGTCATCATGAAGGGGGCCACCTCCGCCCAGCGGTTCGAGGACGCCCAGGCCCTGCTGAGCCATGGTTTTGCCAGCTACGCCCTGCGGAAGATTGTCCCGGACCAGGCCCTGCCCCCCGTCCCGGTGGAGCTGGGGGCCCAGGCCACGGTCCAGCCGGTGCCCGGCGAGGGGGGCACGCTGCTTCTGGAGAAGGCCAAGGCCGGAAACCTCACCCAGTCCGTGGCGCTGGAGGAGTCCGTCCCCGCCCCCGTGGCCCTGGGGGACCGGCTGGGGACTTTGACGGTGACCTCCGGGGAGGAGACCGTGGCGGAAATCCCCCTGCTGGCGGGGGAGGAGGTGCCCCGGGTGACCTATGGCCAGATGTTCCTGCGCCTTCTGCGGACGGCGTGCCTGGCGGGATGAGCCTAGATGAGCCTATAGGGATAGAGAATGCAAGACCGATTCAACGGGAAGGAAGGGTGTGTGCGGGGAACCCAGGATGGGTTCCCTGCACCATTTG
>NZ_CAJMXG010000351.1:0-2528 GCF_905219725.1 Oscillibacter sp. CU971 | reverse complement strand
CGGTTGAACTGGACACCCTTACCCGAAATGAGGGCTATGGGTACTGAGGGGACTTTCTCCCTGAGCTCAATTTTGAGCCGATCTGCTCCACAGGAAAATGGAGCAGGTCAATCCAAATCTGGATGGACCTCGCTTGATAACCCTGTCAAATGAGTTATTTCAGAAATTTCTGAAATAACCAGCTGAGATTCTAGCCTGTTGCAGGAAGTCGCAACGCCCGTCAAAAATGGCGGTCGTTTGATAGGCTTGTCAAATGAGCTCAATTTTGAGCCGATCTACTGACCCCAAAATTGGGGTCTCCTAAAAATTTAGGAGATTGCACGCCAAATCCGGCAAGCAAAAAGCCCTAGGCCAGAGGCCCAGGGCTGACTACAGAGCGCAATCTATCATTCCACGGCGTGTCACCACGGTTCGTCACTTGACAAATTCAATACAGGCGGTTATACTGGAATATAGAAAGGGCGCTGCCGGTAGACGGTTGGCCCCCAAAGTTATTTACTCAAAAGAGTAACCGCCTTGGTTGGAGCCTGGGGCGGTTACTTCTTTTTATAGGCCGCAATAAAGAGGCCGATAATGCCGATGATAACAAGCGTGTACTGAAACAGTTCACTATATGTAACCATTGGGCAGCCCCCCTTTCCGAAAATCAGGGGGCAAGAAGCTGCCCCCTGTCAAGAGGGCCAACCGTCCGCCGTTACTGGCAGCGCTGAAAGAGGATTCTTTCCTGCTGTCAGAGTACCACAGTTTTCCACAAAAAGCAATAAGAACCGCCCCGGCGCTGCTAACACCGGGACGGTCATCACGCACAAACATACCACGTCGACAAACAAGGCACCCTTGCGCCCTTTTATGATAGCATACCGGGGCCGTGGTGTCAAATCAGAAAGGAGAAAAACATCATGGCAACCGTCACAAAGCGCGGCAGCTCGTACCGTCTCCGGGCCTCCGTGGGTTACACCCCGGAGGGCAAACAGGTGATGAAGTCCCGGACATGGACCCCAGAACCGGGCATGACACCCCGGCAGATCGAGAAGGAGCTGAACCGGCAGAAGGTTCTCTTTGACGAGGAATGCCGGGGTTCATCGCTGACAGATGGACACATCAAATTCGAGGTCTTTTCCGGGCAATGGTTCACCGAATATGTGGAAAAGACCCTGGGCAAACGCACACAGGCCAATTACAGGCAGATGGCCCCCCGCATATACGCCGCCATCGGGCACCTGTACATGGACAAGATCACGCCCAGGCAGGTCCAGCGGTTCATTAACACCCTCAGCGAACCAGGAGCGAACCTCTCCAGGAATGGCCGGGGCCTGTCCCCCAAAAGCGTCAAGAACCACCTGTCGTTGATTTCTGCCGTGTTCTCCTATGCCGTGAAAATGGGAATGATTCAGTACAACCCATGTCGGGCTGTCACGCTGCCGCCGNTGGATACGGGCAGGGAAAAGACCTGCTACACCCTGGAGGAGGCACAGGCGTTCTTGGACGCACTGACAGACGCACCGCTCTGCTGGCAGGTGTTTTTCTCCCTGGCCCTGTTCGGTGGCTTCCGGCGGGAGGAGCTGTGCGGGTTTGAGTTCAGTGACTTCGATTTTGAGCGCTGTACCGTGTCGGTCCGGCGGGCGTCGCTCTATACGGCCTCTGAGGGCATTTTCACGGCTCCCACGAAGACCACCAAGAGCCGCCGGACATTAAAGCTCCCCGCCTGGATATTCGACCTTGTGAAGCGGCTGAGGGTGGAACAGGCCCGTCAACGGCTGGCGCTCGGGGACCAATGGCATGAATGCGGCCGCCTGTTTACCAAGCAGGACGGAAGCCCTGTCAACCCGGAGAAGGCCTATAAATGGCTCCAGGGCTTCTGTGAGGAAAAGGGGCTCCCCTTCTATGGGATTCACCAATTCCGGCACCTGAACGCCTCCTTGCTGATTTACAACGGAGAGGACGTGCGGGCCGTCTCCGCCGCCCTGGGACACTCCCAGACATCGACCACCCTGAACATCTATGCCCATACCTTCGAGACGGCCCAGGCCAGGGCTTGTGATGCCTTGGCGGAAGCCCTGCCGGTGAAGTTCGGGCGGAAGAAACAGGCGTGAAATTTGGTCGTTGTTTGGTCGTTATTTTGATGAAACGCAACGACCAACAATGATAAGGCATGAAAGACAGGACGCCGGAAACGCCCTGATTGCAAGGGTTACATAGATTTATGGAACGCGGCGAAAAGCTCTCTTTCCTTTTCAAGTCCTGTCTCCGCAACCATAAACCCCTAGAACCGCAACGGTTCTAGGGGTTTTTACTTTTCTTTTTTCGCTGGAAAAAGAGCGTTTTCTAACACGTTTCTAACACTTACGAAAAATTGGGGCCGGAAAGCAGATTTTGCGGCATGATACCACCCAGCTTTTCGGAGAGGCTTTGGGCCATTTGTTCATGTACTCCGGTCCCGGAATGAATGTAAGTATCTGCTGTGAAGTTGTAGTTGCTATGCCCCAGCCAGGTTTGAGGAAGCACTGATTAAAGCCGGTAACTGTCTC
>NZ_CAJMXG010000350.1:0-2532 GCF_905219725.1 Oscillibacter sp. CU971 | reverse complement strand
CTGCTGGAAGACGCCCGGCGGTCCATTCCCCTCCCCTCCTCCCAGGCCATGCGGACCCACGGCAAGCGGGGGAAGGACGATGTGCGCCGGCTCTTCCGGTAAGGGACGCCGGAAGCACGGTAAGAACAAACAAGCGGAGGCCGCCTTGCGCGGTCTCCGCTTGCGCTATTTCCGCCCTTTCAGCCGCTTCATGGCCCGTTCCAGCCCCTCGGCGGTGAGGTCGTACATGGGAAACATGTGCCCCAGCTGCCAGTGGGTCTGGCCCCAGTAGTCCGGCCGCTCCGGCATGGGCTCCGGGTTCAGCCAGACCAGGTAAGGGTACTGCTTCTTCATCCGCTCCANCCACTCCAGGCCGGAGGGGCCGTAGGTCCGCCGCTCCCAGTCATAGCGCTTCTCCCGCAGCTCATAGGGGCTCATGGCGGCATCCCCCACCACCAGGACCTTGTAGTTCCCGTCGAAGTTGGAGAGGACCCAGTCCGTGGGCACCGCCTCCTTCCAGCGGAGGGCGGGGCCGGTATAGAGCTCCGAGTAGACGCAGTTGTGGAAGTAATACGTGTGGAGCTCCTTGAAGTGGTTGGACTTTTGGGCCGCCTGGAACAGCCGGGAGCAGAGTCCGGCGTAGTACTCCATGGACCCGCCGGAGTCCATCAGCAGCAGGACCTTGACGGCGTTTTTCCGGGGGTGGGTCTTTCGGATTTTCAAAAGCCCCCCGTTGTCGCAGGTGTCGCGGATGGTCCCGTCCACATCCAGGACCTCCTCACTCTCGTCCGCCTGCGCGGAGAGCTGGCGCAGCAGGCGGAAAGCCGTCTGAAACTGCCGGGTGTCCAGGGTGTTGTCCTTCCGAAAATCCCGGAAGCGCCGCTCCCCGGCCACCATCATGGCGGTGCGGTGACGGCCCTGGCCGCCGATGCGGATGCCGCCGGGGTGCCAGCCGCTGTTGCCAAAGGGAGATCGGCCCTGGGTGCCCACCCAGTAGCTGCCGCCGTTGTGCTCCTCTGTCTGCTCCTTCAGGCGCTCCTCCAAAAGGCGCAGCAGTTCTTCGGCCTTCTCTTCGGAGAAGCCCGCCCGCTTCAGCTCCTCCAGGGTCCGGCCCAGATTCTCGGAGGGGCGGTCCAGCCAGTCCAGCAGCTCCTTGGGCAGCGCGCCGTTCCAGGGTATGTCCCGGAAAAACTCCAGAAAAGCCTGGTCGAAGCGGTCGAAATCCGCCTCGCTTTTCACCACCACCGCCCGGCAGAGCCGGTAGAACCCCGTTAAGCTGGACTGGTGGAGCCCCCGGGACAGACCCTCCAGCAGAACCATCCACTCGTCCGGCGTCACGTCCAGCCCGCGGCTCCGGAGGAGGTAAAAAAAGGAAAGAAACATGGTCTCAGCGGCTGCCCCGCAGGGTCCGCAGGTCCTTGTCCTTTTTCAGCAGGACCCCGGCAAAGGGAATCTCCTTCCGGACCCGGGCCGGGTCCACACCCCCGGCCGTGAGGGCCCGGAGCCAGTCCACCAGCTCCGAGGTGCTGGGCTTTTTGTCAATGCCCCGGAGCTCCCGGATCCAGTAAAAGGCCGCCATGGCCTGGCGGAGCAGCTCCTCCTCCAGGTGGTCGAAGTGGACATGGAGGATGCGCTCCATCTGCTCCTGGTCCGGAAAGTCGATATAGTGGAAGATGCACCGGCGCAGGAAGGCGTCGGGCAGCTCCTTCTCGGCGTTGGAGGTGATGATGACGATGGGCCGCTTCCTGGCCCGGACGGTCTTCCGGGTCTCCGGGATGTAGAACTCCATCTGGTCCAGCTCCCACAGAAGGTCGTTGGGGAATTCCAGGTCCGCCTTGTCGATCTCGTCGATCAGCAGGACCACCTGCTCTTCTGCGGAGAAGGCCTCCCCCAGCTTGCCCAGCTTGATGTAACTTGCGATGTCGTCCACGCCGTGGGACCCAAACTGGCTGTCGTAGAGCCGCTGGACCACGNCGTAGACATACAGGCCGTCCTGGGCCTTGGTGGTGGACTTTACATTCCAGATGATCAGCTCTTTTCTCAGGGCCTGNGCCACGGCCTGCGCCAGCATGGTCTTGCCCGTGCCCGGCTCGCCCTTGATAAGCAGTGGCTTTTCCAGCGTCACGGCGATGTTCACCGCCGCCATCAGCTCGCCGGAGGCTACGTATTGGTCGGTTCCCGAAAAAATCTCTTTCATGCGCTCACCCTCGCCTTGCGTGTTCTCTGTGCCCATAAAAAGGGTACGCTCTATAAGATACCAAACCTGCGGCGATTCCGCAACCTCCAATTTCACATTTACGGAGCTTATATTCCCCGGGACATGAAATAACAAAGGGCTCCCCTCCGCCAGACAACGGAGGGGAGCCTTTTTGCTCCTTATTACAACCTGTATCAGAAAGTCACCACGTCCTGGGCCGGCTTGGGGCAGGGGGCGATGGTCATGACGTGCATCACCGGGCCCTTGCCCTGGTAGGCGTCGTGGTTCTCCACCGCCATGCGGGCGGAAACCTCCACCCAGTCCCGGTTCTTGTAGTCCTTCAGGCCCATGCCCTT
>NZ_CAJMXG010000349.1:0-2534 GCF_905219725.1 Oscillibacter sp. CU971 | reverse complement strand
CTTTACTACAACCTCCGGAGCCTGAAACCGAACTTATTTTTTCAAAAAATCTAAAACAAATTTTTCGAAGGCCGCTTTTCGCTTTTGAACAGCCCGGTCGGTGAGCTGGTATTTTTTACATAAACCGTTTGTGCAGGAACGCTTTGCCCCGGCCATGTAGAGATCCATCAGCTCCTCCGCCCAGGGCTTCCAGGCCCGTAACGCGCGCTTCAATTCTTCGATGAGAACCTGATCCGCTACAATGCCCTCGAGATTGAATTCAGAGGGAACACATTCATGCAGCGTCTCTACATCAGTATCCGGAACTCCTGTGTCCAGAGACTGATGCGTATAACTCATACCAATCTTGCGTTTCTTCTGGCTGACCGTATTTTTGCTGTTCCACTCCCGATATTCAGCGGCGGTTGCCTCAATATACATGCAGTCCAGTTCTCCGCCGTCTTCAAAGCAGTCTTTTACAAAGAGCCGGCGTCTCTCCAACGGCAGCCGCCTGTTTTCCTTCAGAATGGCGTCCCACTCCTCCTGCGTCGCCGCGGCAAGCTGCCGGGTACCGTTGACCTGCTTATAGACCAAATATGTAAATTTCATTTGGGTGATCTCCAATCTCAAAATTTGGGGGAAAGGTGCGGTTTTGAGACTGGAGGTCACGGGTATTTCGCTGTATAGGGCTGCCAAAAGTGCAGAGACATAAAAATCCTTTCCGCCTTTCAGCCGGCGAAAAGGACAACAAAAAGGGAGCCTTACACATAGCTAAAAAGCTACCTGTAAGGCTCCGAACGCGATGGCTCCCGTAGTTACATCCCTGATATCCCGGCCTGCCGCGGCCCGAGTATCGGGCGGGGCCGGTCAGGAGAGGCAGTGTAGTGCGATGTGATACGCTGCCTGCTCGGTGATGACGGGCGGTTGGTGCGCTTGACTAAGTATTGGGGTCGAGGGAGAGACGGGATCACGCTCCCGCCTGCTGCTGCTCTGAATTGACTTCTCTTTGAAATATCATGCCGATCTGCGCCCCGCATTTTGGGCACTTGGTGAACCACTCCGCCTTGGCGGACTGCCGTGGTCCGAAGAGCCGCAGGTGCGCGGGGTCTGTCTGGCTTGCCGCGTCCAGAATACGGCCCCGATGACAAACCGGGCAGTAGATCGTGCGGGATTCCTTCTCCTTCATTTCCACCTCCTGCTGTTCCCTTTTTAGTGAACATAACGATAAAACTTTACAGCAGTCGGTGGTTGGTGAGCCGGATGCGCATGGCCTGTCTGGACACCTGAAACACATTGGCCATATCGTCGATGAGCTGGCCGTCCTGACGGCCTCCCCGGAGCTGGTAGAAGCACCGCTTGATTTGGGCGATGGGCATAAGGATGGCGGAGCCAAGCATATTGGCCTGTATCTCCAGGGTAGTCTCGGACTGTTCTGCAATCATAGCCGCACTCCGGCCTGTGCCGGTGTACAGCTTTTTGTGGAGTATCCAATGGGCCAGCTCGTGGGCACAGGTAAAGCGCAGACGGCCTGTGCTGGCGTCCTCCTCACAGAGCGAGGCGTCAATGAGAATGGTGCCGGCCCGGACAGGGAAGAGGGTGTACTCCCGGTTTTCCATGTCATACACCGCCTCCAGACCTTCGTCAAAAATGGTCTTGCCCAGGATGCGGCCATTCTTCCGGAGATACTGGTACTCCAGGGATACGCCGCGGGCCTCGATCATCTCCTCAATGGGGACGGCGGCAGGGGAACCGTAGTACAGCGCGGAATCATAGCCGCACAGCACCTTTCGCGCGATATTTTCAAGCACCTGTTCCTGATAATGGATATTTGTCATGGTCCATCCCTCCTGTTCTTGGACGTCCGTTTGGTGATACGGTCAATAAACTCCTGCCACTCCTCGTCAGTGGCATCCACCTCCTTGGCGGTGCGCAGAGCGGCGCGGACGATGTCCCGCTCCATGATATACTCCGGCAGGTCTGCCGGGACCTTCATTTTTTGGGATGCGGCTGCCAGATCCAGAAACAGCTCCCGCTCCTCTTTGCTCAGATGCAGTTCCTCTGCCAGCCTGTCCAGATGTTCCTTGGCCGGCGCAGGTTTACGGTCTGTTTCGATGATGCTCATATATACGGGAGACAGGTCCAGCCGTGCGGCCAGCCCCCGGAGGGAAATTCCCAGCGCCATCCGCTTCTGGCGGACAAAGGCGCCGAATGTCTGATTCATTTTGCATACCCCCTTTATCGTTTACCCGGTAGTAAACGGCTTGACCATAGTATATCGCGTCTTTGTTCGATTGGCAAGAGGGCAAAAATGAGGTGTCCCCAGTTGGGAACACCTCACGAGGTTTCGACAGTTCTTGACGCTATATTGGGCAGCACCCTGGAAGTTTAGTGTGCATTTTCAATATCATCCAAATAATCAGCACCCACATAAACGACACTATCATTTTTTATAACAAAACCGATATTCTCTCCCCACTCACCTTCGCCTTCAACCGCATAGGCCATTTCATCAGCTTTGCTTTCCATCCCCACATACAACACCATGAACCAGCAAT
>NZ_CAJMXG010000348.1:0-2543 GCF_905219725.1 Oscillibacter sp. CU971 | reverse complement strand
GGCGGCGGGGGCCGTGGCCGCTAAAAAGCTAAACATCATGACCGCTGCCGGGGACAAAGAAAAGAATCGCTTTAGATTGGGAAATTTGATGCTCATGCTTCCTCCTTTCAGATTTTGGATTTTCCGGGGGGTGCTATGTACTAGGGCGGGACCAGCAGGCGGCGGAGCAGATGACGGTGGGTCAATCCTTATCGCCTCCCTCCGGGCCGGACGTGGCGAAGTAGGCTTCAAATTCCCGCTGCTGGGCGGGGGTCAGGGAGGTGAAGTGTTCCCCCTCAAAGCCGCACAGCAGGAACGTCCCGGCGATAAAGTCCCCGCTGTCCGTGGGATTCTCCCGGTTGGGCATCAGGCCCATGTTCTTGCCCTCGCTGTTGCAGACCAGCATGACCCGCTGGGGCAGGTAGCACCCCGCCTCGATGGGTCCGCCCACGATCTGCTGAAAGGCTTCCAGCGTGTCCTCCACCTGGGTGGGGCGGGGGGCCACGCCGGGTTCTACCACCAGAATGTCGATTTTGTTTGCCATACAGAAATCCTCCTTCGTCTGTCCGGTTTATATTCCAGCCGCTTCCTGGGCCAGATCGTGGCTGACCAGGGATGCGTAATACTGGCTGATGGTCGTGGGCGCGTTGTAGAGCGCCGCCAGGGTGTACGCCTTGATGTTCTTCACCAGTGTGGTGTTCTGGCTCAGGCTGTCCAGAACATAGGCGATATGCTCATGGGTGAGCTTCAGGAACCGGCTCTTGACCACGCCGGTGGGCATTTCCTCCCCTGCAATGCGGATGAAGTCTCGCCGGGAACAGCAGACCTCCACCATAAGTTCCACATAGCCCGCCAGCGTTTCCTCATCGTAGGGATGCTCTTGGAGCAGGAGGTCAAAGTCGATATTTTCTTTTATCAGTTCTCGGTATCTATCCATCTCATCCATCCTCATCCGGCTCTTGGGCCGACCAGCAGGGGGAGAAGCAGGAGGCGTGGGGGTAGGGGGAAAGATGGATGGGTCAGTATCGTTCAGTTCAGTATTTTTCTTTTCAGTCTTATTAGGGGCGGAAAAGCCGCCGTCAAGACCGCGCGTTTCCAGCGGTGCAGACTGCGGTTTTTCCGCAGTCAAGAGTGCGGCACGGTCCAGCGGTCTTGACTGCTGATTTTCCGCAGTCTGAGAAGCCGGGGGCGGCGGTGCCTGTTCCGGCTGCTGGGGCTGGCCCGATTCCGGGGGCAGGATGAAGTTTTTGACGTAAATCCGCGTGGGCCGTCCCTGGCCCTGCTTCTTCCGCTCGATCAGGCCGATGCCGTCCTTGTCCAGCTCCCGGAACAGCTTCGTGGCCTTGTCCTTCCCGCAGCTCATAAGGGTCATGGCGTCCTCCTGGGTAAAATAGATGTAGACGCGCTTATCGCTGTCCATCCAGCCGTTTTTCACCGACAGCCCCATACGGTCCAGCAACAGGCCGTAGAGGACCTTTGCCTCAATGGAAACACTCTTATAACGGGGGTCGGTCAGCAGGGTCTTGGGGATACGGTAAAAGCTGTACTGGTCCGCTTCGGTGCCGTAGTAGTAGTCCAGGTTCAAGTTTGACGGCATAGTCATTGCCTCCTTTGAAATGTGCGGAGAAATAAAAAGGCGTCCCGGCGACTGCAATAGTCACCGGGACGTTCGTGCTCTGTCCGCTTGTCGTTTGCTTGTAAATAAAAAAAAGCCCACCCGCCACTGATTGTTAGTCAGTTGCGGGTGGGCTTGCCTGATGGATCATGTTACCGATCTTACACGGACACGCAGCCCCTCCATGGGAAGGTCCTTGTAGCCAACGAGGTAATAATCCGCTCCGTTGTGTTCCACGGTGGTCCGGGTCCAGTAGGGAACATCGTGGTATTCGTCCGTTACCAGGGCCTCTATGCTGCTACGGCAATCATAGTAGTGGCCCTTCGCCGTCCGGTACTTCCCAGCGGTTCCCAGTCGCAGACGGCTGACCTCCGAGATAGGCTGGGTCAGATAGGAAATATACTCCTGCGCATATGCCAGCAGGTCCGTGATACGCCGCAGTTCTTCCCAAAGAAGAAGCTGTTCGCCATCGGAACGATCTATGTCGAGGCCGCTCAGATCGTCGTAGTCCGTGTAGGTGGAGAATTTGAGAAACTGCGCAATGCTCCNGCTCAGCTTGACAGCCTCCGAAAGCGCCGCCTGTAAATCCGCCATGTTGGGCCTCCTTCCTATTACTCCTTTATACTCTTTGAATGTTGAACACTCCATGCTTCCAGTAGAGACACAATAACTTCTTCCATCTGCTGACTAGTGTAAGACGTTGGGAAGTATTGATGAAGTCTCGTTTTATTGAGAACTACCTGCAAAGTGGCAGGGCTTCCTTTGGATAGAATATCTTTGATAACCGTGACGGTCAGATCGCCGTCTTTGCTGTGCTGTTTGATTTTTACAAGCTGATTTTTGACCGGAATTACATTCAATTTTTCCATCTCTAACACGAGGTCTGTCTGCTCCTGTTTAGTTAGAGCGGAAATATAGTCGGCAGCAGTGCTGAACGACAGTTTACCCT
>NZ_CAJMXG010000347.1:0-2545 GCF_905219725.1 Oscillibacter sp. CU971 | reverse complement strand
TGCAAAATATCAGGCCGGAAGCTGTTTTCCCACTCGTTTCAGTGGTTCAGCTTCCGGCCTGTTTCAGCGGTCATTTCACAAAAAACCTTGATTTATTTTGTTCAATCGCCTACGCCTTTCCTTTGCCTCCTCCCTTGTAAAGATATCGTTTTTCTTCGGCCTGCCGCCGGACGCTTGTCCATCTTCAAGCCAGGCCATTGTCATAAAATCCGACGTTCCGGTCACACTATGGAACATCAAAGGACCATTGTCGGAACGGAGGATCGCCTTGATTCCATGCACCAGCGAATGTGTCTATCAATCTGACGGCTTATGCACACTGGACAGCGCCGCCGCCGCCGGCGTGCCCGCTTTAGGCGGCGCCTGCGTCCACTTTATCCCCGCAAAGCGGCTCGAATCGCCTCACCGATATTCTGAACGGGCAGAAGCTGCAAATCCGGGAAGCTCTCCAGCCCTTGACGGGCCGGAATCACACAGCGTTTGAACCCCAGCCGCCGGACCTCGGCTACCCTCTGGGACAGCTGGCTGACGCTCCGCAGCTCTCCGGTGAGTCCGACTTCCCCGACGGCCGCCAGATCGCCGGGGACGGGCTTGTCCAAGTAGCTGGAGGCCAGCGCCACCACGGCGGCCAGGTCCGCGGCGGGCTCGTCCAATTGCAGCCCGCCGATGATGTTCAAATAGGCATCACAAGTAGACAGCTTTAATCCCCCTCGCTTTTCCAAAACCGCCAGCAGCATGGCCGCCCGGTTGTAGTCGAAGCCGTTGCTCGTCCGCCGGGGATTCCCCGCCGCGGAACCTACCACCAGGGCCTGAACCTCCGCCAGTACCGGCCGGGCCCCCTCCATCACGCAGGTGACGCAGGTTCCCGGCGTTTCCTCCGGCCGGCCGGACAACAGCATTTTGGAGGGATTTTCCACCTCCGTCAGCCCGCCGTCCCCCATCTCAAAGACGCCGATTTCATTGGTTGCCCCAAAGCGGTTCTTCGCCGCCCGGAGGATGCGGCAGAAGGTATGCCGGTCCCCCTCGAAGTACAAGACACAGTCCACCATATGTTCCAAGACCTTGGGCCCGGCGATGGAGCCCTCCTTGTTCACATGGCCGATGACAAACACCGTGATGCTGCTCCCCTTGGCCAGCTGCATCAAGGCCATGGTACAGTCTTTTACCTGGCTGACGCTGCCCGCCGGAGAATCCAGCGCATCATTATAAAGCGTTTGAATGGAGTCCACAATCAACACATCCGGCTGCTCCTGGTTTACCGCCTCCAGCATTTCTCCCAGGCCGGTCTCCGACAGCACCAGCAGGTTTTCGCTCTCCACATGGAGCCGCTGGGCCCGGAGCTTCAGCTGGTGCTGGGACTCCTCGCCGGATACATACAATACCTTCGCGAACCTGCACAGCTTCCCGCAGATTTGCAGCATCAGCGTAGACTTTCCGATACCGGGCGCACCGCCCACCAGGACCAAAGAGCCTTTGACGGCCCCGCCGCCCAGGACGCGGTCCAGTTCTCCCATGCCGGTGGAAAAACGGATCTCCACGCTGTCCCCCAGTTCCGTCACCGGGAGGGCCTTGGGAGGAGCGGCGGCCCGGGAGGAAGCGCTCCTCCCCTTCCCTTTCACGGCAGGTTCCGGCCGCTCTACTACTGTATTCCACGCGCCGCAGGCGGGACAGCGCCCCGCCCACTTGGGCGTCTCATTGCCGCACTCCGTGCAGTAAAAAAGTGTTTTCGGCTGTTTCATCTCAAGTCTCCAGATTCGTTTTCCATCGTCCCGGCGTTCAGGTATCCCGCCGCGACGGCGGCCGCCAGCCGCAGCTGATAGGCCGGGTCCTGCAAGCGCTCCGTCTCCTGTGTATTGGAGAGAAATCCGCATTCTACCAAAATACCCGGCGCGGTGATATGTTTCATTAAATAAATACTGTCGGGGATTTGCCGGGGATGCTTGCCGTTTCCGGCGTTGACAGCGGTGTTCAAAGCGTCCTGAATGCTTTCCGCCAGCGCTTCCGCCCCTTCCTGCCGGTTCCAGAACACCTGGGCCCCATGGGTTACCGGAGACGAAGGCAGGCTGTTTTGGTGGATGCTCAGAAGAATGGCGTTTTCCGTCTCCTCCACCAGCTTCACCCGGTTCTTGAGGTCAGAGGTCTTCCGCTGACGCATCGTGTCCAAGCCCTGATCGCAGATGGTCACGTCCTCCATCCGGGTCAGCCGTGTCCGCAGTCCCGCGAAACGCAGCAGATCGCTGACCCGCAGGGACACCGCTAGGTTGATTTGGCTCTCCGCCACGCCGCCGGGAGAAACCGCTCCCCCATCCTCCCCGCCATGGCCGGGGTCGATCACCACAGTGACGGGAACTTCGTCCCGGACATGGAACGCCGGAACAGCGCTCCCCCTCCACAGTACTGCCGCCAAACCCAAAAAGAAGCAGCAGAACAGGCATGAGAGAACCAAATCGCGTTTTCGCAGCAGGATGACCACGGACAGCGCCCCCTTCGCAAAGCTTCATGCTAAGAGGATATGTCCGGCGGCTTATCCCCTGTCTCTTATACA
>NZ_CAJMXG010000346.1:0-2546 GCF_905219725.1 Oscillibacter sp. CU971 | reverse complement strand
AGACTGCGCAGTTCAATGAAAACCGGCAGAACATTTTCTCTATTCTTGACGGTCCGGGTAATCCGGCGGGCCTCCCCGCTGATATGCTTGATGGTTTAATTGAAAACCATAAGGTGAACCCCGATTTTTTTCCTTGAGGTGTTCGTATACTGGTGATTCCCGCCCACCAACTGGACATTGGACGAACACCTATTATTTCAAAGGCGGCTTTGCCGTGATGGTGTGGCTCTGATGTCAAAACGAACAGCGGAGGTCAAGGTATAAAAGCCTTGGCCTCCGTTGTTTTATCGGTTTACTTCGTTTTGCCCTGGGCATCCTGCCACTCCGTAAACTCCCGTTGGCCCTGTTCGCTGTCATAATATTTCCGTATCTCCGGGACGAGGAAGCGGGCAAAGGTTTCTATGATAGCCTGCGGCAGTTCGATTTGACAGGTTTCAGTTCTGATTTCAGGTTGTTCTTTCGTCAAAGGCATTTCCCCTTTCCAAAACGCAGGACAAGGCCCCGCAGGCGGGAGGAATAGGGAAAGGGTAAGCTGTCCCCCCCCAGCCGGGGCCGGTTATCAGTTCACACCGAGAATGGCGTGGATCAGTTTATTTTCCAGACGGCTTTTCATGTACTCGTCCAAGCAGGCGTGGGGACAACCGCTTTCGTCATAGACCGTCCGGGTGCAGAGCTTGTTTATGTAGCCCTCATAGTATCGCAAGACCTGCTCCACAGCATCGGCGTCCCCAGCCTGGGCCGCATCGCTCACCGCCAGCGGCAGCAGCTCACGGCCCTTGTAGTTCTGGCGCTTCATGGCGCTAACCTCCTTTCCTCGCTGTCAGTTTCGTCCGCAGGACATTCAGCGATTTTGTTCTGCGCCGCTGGACGGCACTCCGGGACAGGCCCAGGGCTTCGCCGATCTCGCTGTCTGTCAAATTCAGCACCAGGCGCAAAATCAAAATGCTTTGCTCCTGCTCCGGCAGACCGGCAAAGGCGTCGGCCACCTGATGGCTTCTGATCGGCAGGTTGTACCCGCAGTACGAAAACACATAGCTATCGCTGGGGTAGTCATCAGCCGAACACAGCTTGTCCATCGCCGCTTGCGGCAGCCGCTCCAGGGACGTTTCCCGGCTGGCCCGCCGCTTCATTTCCCGGATGTAGTCNATAGCCTCATGCTTCAATACGGTCTTGCAAAAGGCGTCAAACCTACACCGTTCGCCGTAGTCGCGGGGGTTGGGTTCCATCTTCTCACCCCCTTTCGCTGGGGGATGGTGAGTGGTACTTTCCCTTTCCGCTAACAGAGCGTTCAACGGCACAGGTTTTGCGCGCAAAACCGCTTTCCGCAGAGAAAAAAGTGAAGAAAATTTTCCGGGCCGCAAGGAACGACAAAAACCGCCCGGCAGGTCATAGACCCACCGGGCGGTTTGCACTGTATAGTTTGCTATACCTACATCGTATAGTATAACTTCGTGGCCGCAGTTCCCCCAGGCGGGGAACAGGCTTTTTTTGATAAATCATGGACTGCTAGGTTGTGTAGAATGGCTTTGTGTTTCATGGCGGCTGCTCCTATGTACCGCCACAGCGCAAAAGGAGCGACGGCTTTTGATTTCTTAAAAGCCGTTGCTCCTTATTTGACTTAGCCACGACTTTTCAAAGGCAAAGCCGATAACTATAGGGGAAGTTCCCGTAACGTTACCGGCTCTGCGTCTTTGCGTCTGGCTCTATGATGGATGTATTCAGTTGTTGGACACTGATTAACACTTCCTGCTTACACTTGGGGCAATACAGCGGAAATCTTTCAAGTATCGTATCCTCGTAGACTTTTATTCGGGTCTTTCCACCACAGGCAGGACAACATATCCAGTGAGAACAATTCTGTATTGCGTTCATTTGCACCACCTCATTTTATCAATGCTCCTGGGGTGGAGTGGAGACGGAAACATGGGTTTCTGCTATCCGCAATTCTCTGTGTAGCCGAACTGCCATAACTACAGTGACAATCGCTGAAATAATATCTGCTATCGGCTGCGCGTAGAGAACACCGTTTAATCCCCAAACCGCTGGAAGTATCAGAATAGCGGGGATAAAACAAATTCCCTGACGGCAAGCGCCGAGGATGCAGCCCTCTGCGGCTTTTCCCATCACAAGGAACAGGAAGGAATAGACCGTATAAAAACCAAAAAGGGCAAAAGAGAGGCCGTTTGCCCGTAGAGCAATCGAACCGACACGAACCATCTCCGCATCTTCCTTTGTGAACAGGGATACAATCTGCGTAGAGAATACAGCGGCAATAGCACCAAAAATCACACAAAAGGCGGTAGACCAGAGGATAGCAGTTTTGATAGCCTCCCACAGCCGATCAAACTTTTTTGCTCCATAGCTAAATCCGGCGATTGGCTGAAATCCTTTCAAAAAGCCAAAGACAATCAGCGTCCCCATGGACATAATTTTTGTGACCGGCCCCATTGCGGCCAGTACGGAGCCTCCGTACTCTTTGGCAGCACTGTTTATCATGCTGATGGAAAGGCTAGTCAGANGTTGGAAAATCAGCGTAGGGATACCGA
>NZ_CAJMXG010000345.1:0-2547 GCF_905219725.1 Oscillibacter sp. CU971 | reverse complement strand
GGAAAAGCCGGTGCTGCGGCTGGGGGTGGAGACCATTCGCCCCAATCCCCGCCAGCCCCGGCGGCTGTTTGACGAGGGGGCCCTGCGGGAGCTGGCGGCGTCCATCCGCCGCCACGGGGTGGTCCAGCCCCTGGTGGTCCGGCGGCGGCCCGACGGCTGGGAATTAGTGGCGGGAGAGCGGCGGCTCCGGGCGGCGAGGCTGGCGGGCCTTACGGCGGTGCCCTGCGTGGAGGCGGAGGTGGACGAGCGGGAGTCCGCCCTGCTGGCCCTGGTGGAGAATTTGCAGCGCCAGGACCTCCACTACTTCGAGGAGGCCGCCGCTATCGCGGACTATCTCCGGCGCACCGGGGCCACCCAGGAGGAGGCCGCCGCCCAGCTGGGGCGGTCGCCCTCGGCGGTGGCCAACAAGCTGCGGCTTCTCCGGCTGTCCCCGGCCTGTCAGGCGCTTTTGCTGGAAACCGGCCTGACGGAGCGCCACGCCCGGGCCCTCCTCCGGCTGGAGGACCAGGAGGAGCGGCTGGCNATGGCCCGCCGGGCGGCGGAGCGGGGCTGGAACGTGGCCCAGACGGAGCAGCACGTAGAGCGGCGGGTCCAGGAGCTTCAGGCGGCGGCTCCGGCGGGGCGGCGGACGTACATTTTNAAGGACGTGCGGCTGTTTTTAAACAGCGTGGACCGGGGGCTGCGCATCGTCCGGGAGGCCGGGGTGGAGGCCCGGTGCCTCCGGGAGGACACGGAGGAGGAAATCGTCATGANAATTCGGATNCCCCGGAGGCNGGGGAGCTGAACACCCCAGCGGAAGGCCCTGTTTTCTTGTTACTATATTGTAATCACTTTTTCCGAAAATCTGTGTTAGAATACTCAAAGAGAGAAACGGCCCGTGTGTGGGGCCGAAAAAGGAGGGGACTTCATGGGACAGCTGACAAATGAAGTCAAGGCGGGCGGCGCACGGGTGAAAAAGGGCTCCGCCGTTCCGGTAATCGCCGCCCTGGCCCTCACCGCCGCCATCATGGCGGGGGCCTACGCCGGGCTCTGCGCCTGGGCCGGTTCCCGGACCGTCTTTTACCCGAGGGAGACCATCAGCGGCGTGGACGTGGGGGGCCTTACCGTGGAGCAGGCCGGCCAGGTGCTGGCCGGGGCCCTGCCGGGAAGAACGCTTGCNGTCTCCACCNTNCAGACGGCCGAGAAGGAGGGCTGGCCGGCGGATGCCGGGGGGGCCTCCGTCACCTTGGGGGAGCTGGGCTATACCGCCGAGCAGTGCCCCGGCATCGCCCAGCGGCATTTTAACCAGCAGGCCGCCGCCCCCTTCCTCAGCCGGGGGGCCCGGGTGCTGTCCCTCCTCACCGACGGCGAAGAGGACGGACTGACCGCCGGGGACCGGGACGAGGAGGCCTTTCGCCGGGGCGTGGCCCAGGTGGCGGAGGACCTGGCCCTGGAGCCGGTGGACGGCGCCTATGAGGTCCGGGAGGACGAGATTCTGCTGACCAAGGAGGCCAACGGCCGCTCTGTGGGAGAGGCCGGGCTGGCTCTGGCTTTGGAGGCCGCCGCCGCCTCGGCGGCGACGGAGGTCCAGGTGGACGCGACCACCCATTCCGCCCGCCCCCTGTCCATTCAGGAGGTTCACGAGGCCGTGTNCGGCGAGATGGAAAACGCCCGCTATGACCAGGAGACCGGGGGCATCCTGCCGGAAAAGCGGGGGGCGTCCTTTGACACCGTGTCCGCCCAGCGGGTGCTGACCGCCGCCCTGCCGGGGGAAACCGTCTCCGTCCCCGCCGACATTCAGGAGCCGGAGATCACGGCGGAGGACTTGAAGGCCGTCCTCTTCCGGGACCTTCTGGGTGAGTGCACCACCCATGTGGGGNGCACCGCCGCCCGGNTCAGCAACGCGAAGCTTGCNTCCGCCGCCTTTGACGGGACGGTGATGAACAGCGGGGACGTGTTTTCCTACAACGAAACTGTGGGCCAGCGGACGGAGGCCAAGGGCTACAAGGCCGCCCCCGCCTACGTCCAGGGGGAGACCGTGGACGAGATTGGCGGCGGCGTGTGCCAGCCCTCCTCCACGCTGTATTACGCCTGCCTGCTTGCCAACATGGAAATCACCGAGCGCTACGCCCACCGCTACATTCCCGCCTACANCACCCGGGGCATGNACGCCACGGTGTCCTGGGGCGGGCCGGATTACAAGTTTACCAACAACACCAAGTACCCCTTGAAAATTGTGGCGAGCTACGACAAAGGCTATCTCACCGTCCAGCTCTGGGGCACCAAGACCGACGATCTGACGGTGAAGATGACCTATGAGACCCTGTCCACCACTCCCTTCGAGGAGGTGGAGCAGCTGGACCCCTCCCTGGCCCCGGGCCAGCGGCAGGTGAAGGTCACCCCCTACACCGGCTATAAGGTGAAGACCTACCGGAACATCTTCGACGGAAGCGGAAATCTCCTCTCCAGCGACGTGGAGGACGTCAGCGACTACAAGCACCGGGACCGCCTGGTCCTGGTGGGCCCGCCCAAGGAGGACGCCCCGCCGGCCTCCGCCCCTGTGGTCCC
>NZ_CAJMXG010000344.1:0-2556 GCF_905219725.1 Oscillibacter sp. CU971 | reverse complement strand
CCCTGGCCGCTGCCTCATCGGCCGCTTGACTCTTTCTCAGAGTTTCGTCAGCGCGGTGCTGCTCGCGCTCCATTTCACGCTTCTCCCGCTTGTCGTCGGCGTCCAACTGGACCTTCTCCTGGTTGATCCTGGCCTCATACAATGCTGTCAGGTTCTTGACTGCCGCAGTCTGCTCCTGCGACCCGGCCTGGAGGGTCTTCAGCCCTTTGATCTGGCTGACGATCTCCTCATCCATCAATTTGTTGATCTCTTCCATCTCGTATAAACCTCCTTCGTTTTGTAGATGGCTCCATAAAAGCGGGTGTTATTCGTGCGAGATCAGGTTCTCTTTCCGGATTCGCAGAACCACCAGCCGCCCATGTTGCAGGGCGTCCGGATTCTTTTCCACTTCCAGAAAGAGATACGGGGGTTCGGACGGATCGGAGCGGTCAACCCTGAGCAAGCCGATAGTCCTGGCACGAAAATATACGGCCGAAGCCGCGACGCCAACCAGAATACCTCCGATCAAAGCGAGTACGATCCACATAGCGCACACCTCCTTTCAAACTGTTTTTCGGATTTTTCTACCCGGGAATTTTTCAGGATAACAATTTACCACACTTTTCCGTCACCTGCGTATGGAAAATATAAAAGAGAGGAGCCCTTGTCAGGACTCCGTCTCCTTGGAGAATGCCTCCAGCAGTTTGTTCCACGCCTCAGCTTCCAGATTGTCCAGGCCGCTGAATCCCGCCGCCTTCATCACGTCCTCCCGGTACATCCGCTTGCTCCGACAAAATGCCTTAGTGTAGAGCGAGTCCGATTTGGTTCCATCCAATTCGAGCTCAATGCTCTGTAAGATATTGTCGAGATTACCGGCTGACCGATACAGACACATGACGACGGCTCTCAGTTCCTCGACTGCGCTTTTAGCTTTGGTTTCGTCCATAGCTGTCACCTCCATAAAAGGGCTTGTTACGCACGCGAAATAGTTATCGGAAGTAGCCTGTTGTCTGCTTGCTGAGCCGGCCGAAGAGCATATCGGTCAATTCAATCGCAAAGGCATTGACTTCCTCTTCTTTGTCGTCCGGGAGAGAACAAATATCAGAAACGCCATACGCCATGAGCACCACTTTTCTGACGTATTCCCACCCGGTACTGCTCGACAGTACGGACGGATACACCCAATCCTGGCTGTACGGAGAAAAGTGTGTGGAGTTGAAACTTCGTGTCAGCTCGAAGAAGTGATCGTGAGCCTTCTTCAGAAATTGCATCTTTTTAAGATGGTCGCATCTCAGGGTGTCCTTGAGTGCATAACCGCACAGGCGTACCTTTTCCTCGATTTCCTCCATACTTTTTGCGCCCATGTTCTTGATACAGCCCAATTCTCGGCGGCTTGTGTCAACGAGAGCGCCGAGCGTAAGGATGCCGCTTCGGGTCAGGCAGTTGTAGGATCGGGTGGAAAAGTCAAGTTCCTCGATGGGCATGTCCAATGAAATCTTCTGTTCCATGGTCGTCTCCTTTCAAATATAAATGCGTGAAAGGGGAAGAGGCCGCGTTTCCGCAGCCCCTTCGGGTTTAGTTCTCCTTCAGATACTTGTCCATCGCCTTGTCCATCTTGTCCATCAGCTTGTCCTGCTTCTCGAACATGGCGCAGGAGAGATCCAGCAGCCGGTTGAGCAGACGGAGCGCTTTGACGTTGGTCACGATGTCGTCAGCATCCATAGTGGATACGGACGACTCCATAGCCGTCGCCATAAGCAACCCCTTAGTCTCCTCCACCGTCGCCTTGAACTCCTTGCTCAAATTCTTGTTGTCGTACATAACTGTAACCTCCGATGTAATAAGATTTTGGTTTTACCTTTTGGTTTCCATAAAGGGCTGTGTGGATTTCGCGCGAAAGGGTAAGAGCCCTTGTTGCAGGACTCTCCCTTACTGAAACTCAGCCTCTGATGCAGGCGTGCTTGTCGCCGGCGATGACGTTCCATCCATCGCGGACATCCTTACAGCTCATGAACACGGTGGCCACAAAGACCGCTCCGATCCAGAACCCCGTAAAGATGCCTCTGATATGGCTAACCATTCGCTTCATGATAACAACTCCTTCATGTAATATTGTCTGGGTTTCCATAAAGGGCTGTGTTCCGCTCGCGGGGGTCATCCACGGGCCCTGTTCAGGAGCCAGAAGAACCGGCGGTAAAGGTCGTAGTAGACGTCCCGGCAGCAGGGAATATCGGTCTGCGTCTTCAACGTCTCAAAGGAAAGGCCCTCGGTGACCGCCTTGAGAATATAGGAATGCAGGTCGCGGTCGGTCTCGTAGGCCACCCGCTCCACCAGTTCCATGCGCTCGGAGTAGAACAGCTTGGCCTCGGCGCACCGGGCCGTTGGATCGCTGATGACGTTCGTCCGTACCAGCAGAGACAAGTCGTGGGGCTGCTTCTTCAGTCCGTCCAGGGCCATGTAGTCCCTTTTCCAGCCCGGATACTGGAGGCAGAAATGTTTCAGCTCATAGTAGCGGTGCTTCTCGATCCAGTATTTGTTCTTGTAAGACAGGGCCGGTCTGATCGTGGTGCTCATACT
>NZ_CAJMXG010000343.1:0-2563 GCF_905219725.1 Oscillibacter sp. CU971 | reverse complement strand
ATTGTGCTTGAAACCACGATCTGCCAATGGTTTCTTGCAAATAAGTTCGCATAAATGCAGGGNTCGCATAAAATCAACAGCTCTGCGTTGACCCCAAACAGCTTATAGAGCAGATCCTCGTTCTCCAGGGAGCAGCGGGCAACATCGCCCATGGTATAGATGCCATGGGCCTCCAGCTTNCTGGCGTACCCGCCGCCAACCCGCCAAAAATCGGTGAGGGGCCTGTGCTCCCACAGCAGGCGGCGGTAGGTGCGCTCGTCCAACTTGGCGATGCGGACGCCGTTGACATCGGGATGGATGTGCTTCGCAACAATATCCATAGCGACTTTGCAGAGGTATAGATTCGTGCCGATTCCCGCCGTTGCTGTGATGCCGGTAGTCTCCAGTACGTCCGCAATGATCCTACTCGCCAATTCTCTGGCGTTGAGTTTATAGGTGTCCAGATAGTTGGTCACATCCATCAGGACTTCGTCAATCGAATAGTTGTGGATATCCTCCGGTGCGATGTATTTCAGGTACACATTGTAGACCCTGGTACTCCATTCCATGTAGTGGGCCATCCTGGGCGGGGCTACGATGTAGTCCAGCGCCAGGCCGGGGTCGGCTTTCAGGGCGGTATCATCCGAGGAGGAGCCGGTAAACTGCCGCCCCGGTGCGGAGCGCAGCCGCTGGGCGTTGACCTCCTTGACCCTCTGTATTACCTCAAACAGCCGCGCCCTGCCGGAGATGCCCCAGGCTTTCAGGCTGGGGGTGACCGCCAGACAGATGGTCTTCTCGGTGCGGCTCAGGTCCGCCACCACAAGGTTGGTGGTCAGGGGATCGAGGCCGCGCTCAATGCATTCGACGGAAGCATAAAAACTTTTCAGATCCGCGGCGATGTAGGTACGCTCACTCATTGCACATCCCCCTTCCCTTGCAGTTTCGTTCCGGAACCTATCATAGCATACCCACACCAGACCAAACAAGTCAATATCATAATATCTAAAGGAGGAACCTCCATGAACATCGTTGGATATGGCGGGGGAACGAATTCGACCGCCATGCTGATCGGATTGTACCACCGGAAGATCCCGGTGGACTTGATCCTGTTCTCCAATACCGGGGGTGAGCAGCCCCACACCTATGACTTTCTCCCCATCATGGACCGCTGGCTGGAGGATCACGGCCTGCCCACGATCACCCAGGTGGAATACACTGACAGGAACGGGAACCGCCTGACTTTGGAGCAGGAGTGCCTCCGTTCCGGTACGCTGCCCGCCATCGCCTACGGCTACAAAAAGTGTTCCCTTAAGCACAAAATTCAGCCCCAGGACAAATTCTGCAACAATTATCCACCCTGCCGGGAGGTCTGGGCCAGAGGCGAACGTGTTGTCAAATTCATCGGCTTTGACATTGGGGAGCAGAAACGGCGGGACCATGCCCAACCCATCGATGAGGCCGACACCAAATATAAAAAGGAATATCCGCTCATGGACTGGGGCTGGACAAGGGAGGACTGCATCGCCGTCATATTGCAGGAGGGTCTGCCGCTGCCCGGCAAGTCCTCCTGCTTTTTCTGTCCCAGCATGAAGAAGCGGGAGATTCGCACCCTTTACCACCAGCACCGGGATCTGTATGACCGGGCCATCGCCATTGAGGACGGCGCCCGGCCCAACCTCATCACGGTCAAGGGCCTGGGGCGGGATTGGGCATGGCGGGATTTCGTGGAGGCTGACCTGAACCAGACCGCCATGTGCTGGATGTTCCCGGAGGACGACCTGCCCTGCAACTGCCACGACGTTGGCTGAGAAAGGAGCGTTTTGAGATGGATATTATTGAACTGGAGCGGTGGAAACCCTCTGAAGCTAACCCGCACANGCTGGAGTACGCCGGCCAGCCTGTGGCACAGGAGGTATTCGAGGAGCTGAAGCACCGGCTGGAGGGCATGGGATACCTGCCGGACGAGTATTTTCTGCTGGACGACCACTGGAAGGATGGCCGGGAGATCCCCAAGGATGCGGATATCTTCTGCACCACCGATTACGGCGCCAGCGAGGGTGTCTATCTGGATGTATATCTCAAGTGGTATGAGGATGGAAAGCCCATCACCAGGAGCTTCATCACCGGCAAGACTCTGGGTGAGAACGGCAACGATCTGGACAGGATGTTCCTCACCGCCTCCGCCATCACCAAGGCGTTCCACGGCGATCACGCCACCCACGCCCGATACATGAAGATCGGCGGTGTGGAGGAGGACACCGGCGGTTCTGTGGNGCATCTGAGCCAGCAGGAACAAAAGGTTATCATCGAGGCGCTGGTGGAGCAGCGGGAGCGGCAGGAGCAGGCCATGGGNNAGACCGAGCAGCTCCTGCGCCGCATGACCGGGAGCATCACGGAGTATGTCAACACGGTAGGAATGCGCCCTCTGCAGATGAGCGACTTTGACAAAGCTGTGCTGGCGATCCAGGACGGCGAACTGGAAGCCTTCAAGAAGTACGCAGCCAGGATTCCGTACCAGCAGGAGGAGACCCTGCTGGTGGAGGCGGCTGGCCGTCCGGGGGCCGTGGGCCGGAAGATGACGGAG
>NZ_CAJMXG010000342.1:0-2570 GCF_905219725.1 Oscillibacter sp. CU971 | reverse complement strand
GATGGTCGGGGATCATAGTGGTGATGTCACCAACGACGTTGAAGTCCAGAATGATGGAGCGCTCATAGCCGTTCACAAAGTCCGCGACGGCAGGGCGGCGCACCTCGAAGAGGCCGAAGTCGATGAAGTTATCGCCAACGGGGTTCCTCTCGTCATAGATCCAGCCGACGGAAGCCCCGGCAGTCGTGCGCTTGAAGCCCAGCAGGTCGTACACCTCGTTGAGAAAGAGATGGCCGCGGGACTTGAGCATGTCGTTGGCCTGGGCCTGAAGGGCCTTCAGGAAGAACATATTCTGCTCAGGGTCCTTTCGCCAGTCACGGTGTCCCTCATCGAAGACCTTGGCGTAGGGGCTGTACTTGCTGGGGTCCCAGCCGGCCTCGGCAACGTCAACGGTCTTCTTGACCGTCTTCTCCTTGCCTTTACTGTCCGTAACAGTCTCCTCGATCTCCTTGGCCTTGATGCCGTAGCGGAGTTCCTTCTCCACCTGCTCACCGAAACGCTCCAGAACCAGGCCGCGGTAGTCCTTAAAAGACTTGTCCACAGCCGCATAGGCCGCAGCAATGGCGACATTGCGCTTCTTCATGATGTTGTGGCTGGCCAAAATGCTGGCGGCAGAGGCGACGCCCAGAACCACAGCAGGGCCGTACAGCTTGGCGAGCTTGATGCCGGTTTGAGCATAGGTGACGGTCAAGTCCTTTTTGCAGTCCTGATCGGAGTAGGACTCGCCGGCGTTGGTCACACCCCGCTCGTTGGCCTGGTGGATGGTGTCAATGGACTTCTTGGCCTCGTCGATGACCTTGCCGGCCTTGGTGGTCGCCTTGCAGGCCAGCACCGTACTCACAACGGCGCCGAGGATGCCCACGCCCACGAGGATCTCGGGGCTCTTTTTCTGGAGCTGGAAACCGACCCTGTGAAGGGCCTTGCTCGCAGAGCTCATGATTTTGTTCGATTTCATTGTCAGATAGTCTCCTTCTTAATAAAAATATTTGGTGATGTCTCGCCTACTCAGCGAGCTCTCTCATGTACTCGTGGTATTCGGCCTCGGTCGGGAACAGCATCCATTCACCGTTCACAAGGCCTTTGTACCCACACGAGACAGGATACCCGTACATGCTCATACCTCTTTAAGTGATTTGAACCGCTTTCGGAAGCTGCAAGATGTAGCCGTCCCGGATGCGAACGACCCTTGCACTCCGAATATCAGTCCAGCCATACTTGTTGTCGGTATACCGCGGGCTGGTGATGCCGGCCAGATCGTACAGATCGGCAACGCTTGCAAGGCCAAACTGGTTGATAGCCGCCTCAAGCTGATCCAACACAAGGTCAGCGTCCCCCCGCGACTCAAACACGATGTCATCGAAGTCGTAGCCGCCAGCGGCCCTGGGGCGGGCATAGTCCCGACGGTCATCACGTCTGTCGTCATAATAGCGCTGGTACGAAACCTTGGAGCCGTTGCCCTTTTTGCCGCCAATGCGGCCGGCCTCGCCGAAAAGCATGATGCTGACCACGTCGGCGATGGCGTTCTTGATGCCGGGGACGATAACGTCCATCAAAATATAACTCTTGACGCTGGTCACATCGTCAGGCAGGAACGTGTTGGCGAGCTTTTTGGCCTCGCTCTTCTTGCGGGTCTTCGCCGTACCAGTGACCACTTTCCCCATCTTTTTCTCAGGGTTCTCTCGCGCACTGTGCGAGTTGTTGGGATACTCGGGCATTGTGCAACCTCCCTTAAATTTTTGAACAAAGGAAAAAGGGGAAGCACCCTGTTACAGGTACTTCCCCCGGTGAACCTCACTCGTCAGTCTCGTCCTCATCGGGCTCCTGCGGAGCCTCCTCGGGCTCGGGCATCGCGGCCTCGACCGGCTTGGCAGCCTCCGCCAGCTTCTTCGCGGCCCACTTCTCCTCGAAGATCGTCCGGAGCTTCTTCGCCCCGCTGATAGCAGCGTAAGCGAGGACGCCCCCGATGAACCCCGCGAGAAGAGCACCGGCGTTGCCGTCGGAGGTCTCCACGACCTCAGTCTCAGTCTCGATTTCCTCGACCTCGTTAGCTCTCACGTTATTTTCGTCCATGATGATTTCTCCTTTTCTGAATGTATTTGGAGTGTTCTCCATAATAGCAGATGCAAAATTTGCGGATGCTCAGCCCAAGCTTAAAATGTTGTAGCCATACTGAGGGGCAACGGTATAGGCCAGCACCAGGCAGGGTGTTCCGTTGGCAGCCAAGTGTGACCCAAACTGCACCTCGATATAGCCCTTGTCGATATTCCAGCCGAGGTCATTGCCCAGCTTGATGTCGGGAAGGCCGATTGCGTAGTACAGGTCGTTCAGAGAGACATACTGTTCAGAAAGCATATCCCGATTCAGGTCGTTGATGGCCTTTCGGATCTTTTCGATGTCAGACCTGAAGTAGCGCCCCGACAGCACGTCATAGCAGAGCGTGTCTCCACTGCCGGTCATGACGATCTGCTTGTCATCGACGGGATTGCCAGTCAGCTTGTCCTTGGCAATAGCATCCCGGATGGCCTGCTCCTTTTTCTCACCCACGACCTCAACAGCTTTCTCCCGGTAGT
>NZ_CAJMXG010000341.1:0-2572 GCF_905219725.1 Oscillibacter sp. CU971 | reverse complement strand
TTAATTTCTCACAGGCCGCTGCCTGGGCTGTGGACGCGTCTCAGGGCACAGCCAAATACAAGCGTCATGTCAATTTCTCCGACGCTGTCTTTGCCTGCTGTGCTTTCCTGCGCCGCTCCGCCGCTGATCCGCTCCCGCTCCTCCGGCGAAGACTGCTCCCGCTTCGCCCTGGGCGCACCGCCCCAAGGCCAAAAATCACGGGTAACCGCATTTCCGCCTGCTATGCCTCCGCTCGCTGACCTTTTCTATGTCCTTTTTCTGACGGAGCTGCCTCCGTCTGCTTTTGCTGCCTCTTTTTCCTGATAAGTTCCTTCTGGATTTCCTTCGGAATCCCATTGCCTTCTGCCGTTTCTTTCTTCGCGGCTAGCTTAATGACATTACTCACGGTGAGACGCATTTATAAGGAAAAGGAGGATGTTCTATGAAACGCAGAATATTAAGCATCATCACCGCTCTGGCTCTGTGCCTGAGNCTANGCCCCNCNTGGGCGCNGGCGGCGGAGGCGGACNCAGCGCTCTGTCCCCATCACCGGGAGCATACGGAGGACTGCGGCTACACCGCCCCCGCCGAGGGTCAGCCCTGCGGCCATGAGCATACAGCGGAGTGCTACGCCCTGGAGGTACTCCCTGATACGGAAAGCGGCGATGATTACGAGATCGGTGCGGATACGGAAAATCTGCTGGACANCCAGCACACNCATGACAGCGAGTGCGGCTATGCCCAGGCCGACCCCGGCCAGCCCTGCGGGTATGAGTGCCGTATCTGCCCCATNGAGGACTTGATCGACGCCTTGCCGGGTAAAGTGACGGAGGATAATGCGGACGAAGTGCGGGCACAGCTTGACCAAATCCTCGCTCTGTTTTCAGTGCTGACAGAGGACGAACAGGAGCAGATCGACCTGTCCCGCTGCTACGCGCTGCAAGGGGTACTGGATGGGGCCAACGCACCCATGCTGGCGGCGGATGGCGCGGCCACGGTGGAGATCAACGGAGTAACGACAACCTACTCGACTTTCAAGGACGCCTGGGACGCGGCCAACAACGGCGGGTGGGCCGTCCTCACCCTGTACCAAGATGTGGATATGGGGAATAGCACCCTTATGGTAAACGCTGGCAGCAATATTACGTTGCTGGGCGGCGGCTATACCATTACCTCCAATGGAAATAACACCATTCAAGTAAATGGTGAATTTACTCTGATGAGTGGTACAATCAAAAATACTACTTCTATGTCTATATCTAAAGCGGCTACCGCTCTATATTTGATTTCTGGTTCAGCTGCCGCTGTCAACGGAGGAAGTATTTGGGGCAATGCCGGTATCTATGTATCCCCCAACTCTACCCTGACGATGNCCGGCGGCGAGNTGCATCCCTCATTGGGTGGCACTGTCATACAGCTAACATATGATGACAACTCGACATCACTAAACAGCAGTCTCAGCAGCGGAACAATCGTCTGCCTAAACGCTACTACCGATGCTGTTTCCGTTATAAATCCGAATATTCTCTATGATTACAGATTCTTTCCTTCATCACTTTTGGCGGAAGGCTGTGCTTACTACAATGAAAGCGGAAATCTCATTGATTACCCGAATGCAGCGGCAGTATTGAAGGGCACTGTTAAGATTGATACCTGCGATCACTCCTCTGTGAACTGGGAGAAAAATGAGACAAACCATTGGGGAACCTGCAATGGCTGCAAGGCGGATTTTCCCTCCACGCCCCATAGCTTTACGGAGTGCAAGGACTTGGGGGACGGCACCCATCAGATTTCCTGCGAGTGCGGCTTGGTGCAGGAGACCACGGCGCACACCTACGGCGAGTGGCGCGATGATAACGGCAGTCACGTCCGCACCTGCACGGCCTGCGGTTCGGTAGACAGCGGTACGCACAGTTTCAACTGGCAGGACAATGACAGCGACACCCACATCGGGAGTTGTGCGGTCTGCGGTTTGACAGAGACAGGCACGCACAGCTTCAGCGGATGGCGGGATGACGGTGGCGGCACCAGCGGCACCCACACAAGAACCTGCTCCGTCTGCGGCAGGATAGAAACCGCCCCCCACAGCTGGGTGTGGACGCCTGTTGCTACAGTCCACAACGGTATATGTTCGGACTGCGGGGCCAAGGAACAGGAGAACCACAAAGTGTCAGGGTATCAGCAGAAGGATGNAGTATACCATTACATCAACTGTTCCGTCTGCGGCGAAAAGGTCCATAACGTTTTTCACAGATATGCGGACGATGGAAAATGGGTGGATACCGGGGATGCCCACACGCAAACCTGCCTGGACTGCGGCTATGCGAAAAGCGAGAGCCATGCCTATGGTCCTTACCAGCAGAACGGTGAGGAAAGCCACTTCCGCGTCTGTACGGTGTGCGGTCATAAAGAAACTGGTGTGCACACCGCGAAAACGTCTTGGCAGCAAGCTGATGATGGGCACTATCATCTATGCAATGTATGTGAATGGCCGATGGAGCGGACGGCGCACACTTAGAAGCTGTACCAATAGGCTAAAACCGCTTGAGTAAAGTGCTGAAAGCAGCAATGGTGCAAACAGCTTGTGCAGAAC
>NZ_CAJMXG010000340.1:0-2590 GCF_905219725.1 Oscillibacter sp. CU971 | reverse complement strand
CTTTTATCTTGACTATAAATATAGTCATTGACTAGCGGCGGCTATTGTGTTAAACTCCCTCTTGACTATGGCCATAGTCAAGAAGGAGTTATTATTATGTCGACAAAACTAACAGATGCCGAATTGAAGGTTATGGACGTATTATGGGAAGAAGGTGAGTTATCCGCAGTCGAACTGGCAAAAAAAATGAACGCCCGTATTGGCTGGGCGCGTAATACCACATACACGGTTGCCAAGAAGCTGGTTGAGAAGGGTGCGGTAAAACGGCGTGACCCCTTTATCTGCCGGGCAGCCGTATCCAGGAAATCCGTTCAGCGGGAGGAGGCCACGGAGCTGATCGACAAGCTCTTTGACGGCTCTGCGGAGCTGTTCCTGTCGGCTTACGTCAGCGGGAAAAAGCTGTCCAGCGACGAGATCGACGGCCTGCGGCGGATCGTGGAAAAGCTGAAATGAGGGTGTCCATGGATATTGTTCAAATGAGCGTGCAGGCGGGAGTGCTGATTGCGGTCATCGTGATCGTCCGCGCCATCACGCTGTACCGGCTGCCTAAAGCCAGCTTCCTGGCCCTGTGGGGGATCGTTGTCGCAAGGCTGCTGATTCCGTTTTCCCTCACATCGAGGTGGAGCGTTTACAACCTGTTTGCCGGGCTTTTGAGACATGCGGACACGGCGGTTCCCGCCGGTAGCTTTATGGTGGTCTGGGGCGATCAGATTCCGGCATCCCCTGGCGCCGCCGCAGGGCCGTCTGCCGCCGCGCCGGTGATCTCTCCGCTGACGGCCCTTTGGATCGGCGGCGCGGCGGTACTCGCCTTGGTATTCGTCGTCCTGCTGGCGAAGAACTACCGGGCGCTCAGGGCCGCTGTTCCTGTGGAAGACCACGCCGTTATCACGAAATGGTGGGAGGAGTACCGGCTGTTCCGGCCTCTGGCAATCGTCCGGTCTGACAAGGTGGACTCCCCGGCCTCCATCGGCATCCTGCGGCCGCGGATCATCTTTCCGCAGAAGATGGATCTGGACAATGAGCAACTGATTCGCTATATCCTTGTCCATGAATACATCCACATCCGCCGCTTTGATACGCTGTGGAAGCTGCTGGCTCTGTGCGCGGTGTGCGTCCACTGGTTCAACCCTTTGGTCTGGGTAATGCTGGTTCTTCTCAACCGCGACCTGGAGCTGTCCTGCGATGAAATGGTTCTGCGGCATTTCGGCGGGACAGAGCGGGCGTCCTACGCCCATTCGCTGATTGACATGGCGGAGCGGGGACGTCCCTTCTCCTTCATGCACAGCTACTTTAGTAAGAACGCCGCAGAAGAAAGGATTATCGCTATTATGAAATACAAGAAAACATCGCTGCTGGCCGTCGTGCTTGCCCTTGTCCTGACCATCGGCATGGCGACCGGATTTACGACGGGAGCCGTGGCGAAGGACAACGATTCCGCTCTGCCGGACGGTCAGACGCAGACATCCCAGCGCAGCAACGAGGAGACCGGGCCGCAGGATACCAGCAGTGCCTTGAGCGGCCTGGGGTCGGTGAACCGTGGGGATGAACGCAAGTTCACCCCGGAGGAATGGGCCGAGATTCTGAAAAAGGTCGAGGCCGGAGAGATCCTGTTCTTTGAGACAGCGGAGGAGGAGCGGGCGTTTTGGGAGAATGAGGACAACGCCGCCCTCAAGGAATCTCTGCTCTCAAAGGGCAGCATCGACATGAAAACGTTTAATGTGGCAACTGATAATGGCAAGGAAATTCCCATAGATGTGGGCACTGAAATTGATGGAATAATAGTGGCTGAGAACAACGCGCGGATTGTGGATTTAGCCGACGGTGCAACCGTTTCCCTTGTATCAAAGGGAGATTGCCCGTTCGCGCTGGTGGATAACACCCTCTACAAAATTGCGAACAGCAACGAGGCCAGCGTCAAAACAGTGAAAGCCAGCGATGGCGCAACGTATAAATGGCTCAGTTCCGAGGGAGACGCCTATACAGATCTTGCTCCCGGCACCGAGATGCCGATTGGAATGGTGACCTTGGGCAAGGACCAGAGCATCGTTGTGTCCCTGAGCTGCGAGGACTCTTCCGATTGCTCCGTGATCGAGGTGGGCCTTAAAAAAGAAAATTCCAGCGAGAAGCTGGTCATCAAGGAAGCGGGCGGTGATTTCGATGGCCTGTCTATGGAGCGAATCGTTGAGGAGAGCGGCGAGTATGTTCTGTATGTGAAGAATACAGGGAAAACCAGTGCTGGCTTTTCCATCAGCTACCTCATTCGATAAAGGAAGCAAAGTCCCGCCGGCCCCGCCCGCTTGGTGGAGCCATTTATAGGAGATAAGCTCAAAAGCGCCGCCTGTGTCATAGACATGGGCGGCGTTTTTTCCGAAATGATTTGAAGAGTTTGCCCACCGCCAAAACCGCCCAGCGCGGGAGGACGGCGCAGACGGGAGCGCGGCACAAGGGTAACGGGCTTGCGGGGCAAGGCCGGGAGGGGGTACACTTCTCCCGGTCTCGTTGGGCGTTATTGCGCCGCTGTTTTGTTGAATGCTATATTGTCCAGACTTGATATAATTTCCTTTAATTCAGTGGCCGTAATTATTGCTTC
>NZ_CAJMXG010000339.1:0-2592 GCF_905219725.1 Oscillibacter sp. CU971 | reverse complement strand
GGAGGACGGCGTGCTGGTAGGGGCGAACGCCGTGGTCATTGAGGGGGTCCGCATCGGAAAAAACGCCGTGGTGGCCGCCGGGGCCGTGGTCATTGAGGACGTGCCGGAAAACGCCGTGGTGGCGGGAAGCCCCGCCCGGGTTATCAAGATGAAGGACGAGAAAACCGAGGGCAAGACGGCCCTGGTGGACGCGCTCCGAAAACTCTAAAGCCAAAGAAACCGCCTGGGAATTCCCAGGCGGTTTTTCCATTTATTTATAAAACGCAATATAACCAGCTTTTGTCGGGTGGTCCACAATGAGAGCATCCCCCTCTTTCAGCACATGGATCGCAATCATCAAATCGGCACCCGCTGAAACGAAATTCACCATCATGGTCAGTAAGGACACCGTACCCGGATATATCAAAATGAAAAGCACACTGCCAAAACCTAATACTATAAACGGCATCAAAACACCGGTCAAATACGCTCTCTTTTCCAATACCGTTTTACAAGCGCAACTTGGCATCATCGCGTTTATATTGAAGCGAACCACATTCCAGCCCTTACCGCTTGCAGCCGCCCAACCAACGCCGTGCAATAATTCATGTATGACAACTGAAATTACAATAATCGCAATAAAAATACAGTAAAATGAAAGGCCGCTCACCTCCAGCAAGTATGCTCTTTCCACCAGCAAAAGGCGGTACATCAGTCCAAAGACCAGGACAAACGGAAACGCGCAAAGAATACCATAAACCATTGCCCTTCCGGAAGTGATCGTGACATCCTTTTCCCGATAACCGTTTTCACATAACTGCGCTTTCATTCTTTCAAAATTCCCGCCGTCATAATCCATTGGAACATCCCCCTCCCATTCCGATCTGTCAAGCTGACCCGAACGCGGCGAAGCCGACGCGGCTCACCACACCAGCGTCGCGAAATAGTCCTCCAGCGTCTCCGCCCGGCGGATGAGGTCCACGCCGCCGTCCTCCCGGAGGAGCAGCTCCGCCGAGCGGAGCTTGCCGTTGTAGTTGTAGCCCATGGAAAACCCGTGGGCCCNCNNNTCGNGGATCACCAGCAGATCTCCCCGGTCCACCTTGGGCAGCATCCGGTCCACGGCAAACTTGTCGTTGTTCTCGCAGAGGCTTCCCGCCACGTCGTATTTGTGGTCGCAGGGGGCGTTCTCCTTCCCCATCACCGTGATATGGTGGTAGGCCCCGTACATGGCCGGGCGCATCAGGTTGCAGGCACAGGCGTCCACCCCGATATACTCCTTGTAAATGTGCTTCTCATGAATGGCCCGGGTGACCAGGTGCCCGTAAGGGGCCAGCATGTAGCGGCCCAGCTCCGTATACAGGGCCACGCCGTCCATCCCGGCGNGGACCAGAATCTCCTCATAGGCCCTGCGCACGCCCTCTCCGATGACGGCAATGTCGTTTTCCGGCTCCTCCGGGCGGTAGGGCACCCCCACGCCGCCGGAGAGGTTGATGAACGTGACCCGGCACCCCGTCTCCGCCTGAAGCTCCGCCGCCAATTGGAAGAGGATGCGGGCTAGGGCGGGGTAATAGTCGTTGGACAGCGTGTTGGAGGCCAGGAAGGCGTGAATGCCGAACTCCTTGGCCCCCAGCTCCTTCAGCCGCCGGAACGCCTCCGCCAGCTGGGACCGGGTCATGCCGTACTTCGCGTCGCCGGGGGTGTCCATCACCTGCACGCCGTCCCGGCTCTCCCCCAGGGTGAAGACCCCGCCGGGGTTGTAGCGGCAGCAAATCTTCTCCGGCACCTTCCCCACAGCCTTCGTCAGGGTGTCGATGAGGGTGATGTCGTCCAGGTTGACGACACCCCCCAGGCGGCAGGCGGCTTGAAACTCCTCTTCCGTGGTGTTGTTGGAGGAAAACATAATCCCCGCCTCCCCGGTGACGCCGCAGCGCTCCGCCAGGGCCAGTTCCGCCAGGGACGAGCAGTCGCAGCCGCAGCCCTCCTCATGGAGGATTTTCAAAATGGCGGGGGTCGGCGTGGCCTTCACGGCGAAGTACTCCCGGAAGCCGGGATTCCAGGCGAAAGCGGCCTTTAGCCGCCGGGCGTTCTCCCGGATGCCCTTCTCGTCGTAGATGTGGAAGGGGGTGGGATATTGGGCGGCAATGGACTCCAGCCGATCCTTTGTGACAAAGGGTGTTTTCATAAAACGACCTCGCATCTTTTAAAATCTGATTTTTCTATTGTATCCGTCCCCTTCCCGCCCTGTCAAGAAGTTTCCCCAAATCCCGCGATATTCTTTCTAAAAAATAGCCCTTGCCTTCCGCCGCCTCCGGCGGTACAATGGAGGGGACAACCATCATACGGAGGTATCTCTATGGGAAAAATCGTTGTGAACGCCGTGGGCGAGCAGTGCCCCATTCCGGTGGTAAAAGCCACCCGGGCCCTGCGGGGGATGACCGAGCCCGGGATTTTGGAGGTCCATGTGGACAATGAAATCGCCGTGCAGAACCTGACCCGGATGGCCGCCGGGCACAAGCTGGAAGCCAAATCCGAGAAGCTGGGCGCGAAGGAATTTGTAGTCTCCATGGAGGTAACAGCCCCCGCCGGAGAGGCCCCCCTGGAGGAGCCGCCCCG
>NZ_CAJMXG010000338.1:0-2598 GCF_905219725.1 Oscillibacter sp. CU971 | reverse complement strand
CCCAGGACGTGGTGACCTTCTGATACAGGTTGTAATAAGAAGCAAAAAGGCTCCCCTCCGTTGCCCTGAACCGGCCCAGGTTGTGCAGATAGCACAAAAAAGGGACCACAGGCAGGAAAGATTAAGTTTTAGGCGGAGTGGCGCAGCGAAAGCGGCGCCACTCCAGTTTTTAACCGGATGCGCACATGATTGTAAAAATATGGGACGTATACTGACCACCTTGGCCGCTGTGGAGCTGCAATTCCGCGTCGGCCACCTTTTTCTCCTTTCGCACGGCGAGACGAATGGTATCCAGCGCCAAATCTACGGCCTGGTGTTTGGCAGTTTTGTAGGCTGCGATGCTGTTATCGTAGAGAGCCCTGATCATAGACAGATAGAGGACACCTTGACCAGTTTGGATGTAGGAGATGTCTGTCACCCATTTGGTATTGGGCTTGTCCGCGTGAAATTCCCGGTTAAGCAGGTTTTCATACTTGTGGACCTGCTGCCCCATCTGCCGCCACTTCCTCGGCCTGCGGATCTCTGCCAACACCTCATATTTCTTCATTACCCGCAGCACGGTCTTGGGGTTGCGGTGGGTGCCCTGTCCGCAGCCTCCTAAGCTCTGCGGCCTCGCTTTGATGCGGCGGCTGACCATCCTTGCGGGGTCGGCCCTTGGGCTTTATCTGTATTCCTCCCGCCTGTTTTCGCTGCCTGATACGGCGCCTCTCCAAACATTTTTTCACCTGACTGCGCTCCAGCCCGAAATGCTCGGCTATCCCCCTGTGCGTTTTTCCGGCCTCATGCATTGACACGATTTCCGGCTCCAATGCCTGTATCTTTGTGTATTTCCCTTTCTTCATTATACGTTCCCCTGTGTAGTCTATTTTCCTACACAGGGGGCCTTTTGTCTATTGTCTGTTTTTACTGGGCTGGTTTATTATGACAAGGACGATTCAGAAGAAGCGTATTTAGTGGATTACGATGCAGAAAAAGATGTGGCAATCCTAAGACTGACCAAACCCACCAGCAAGCGTTCTCCCCTCATTTTGAGGGAGCCAACGGACGACTGTTTAGGCAGTGAGGTTTATGCAGTTGGATATCCTTTAGCTTCGGACCTTACGGTGCAGGCTGTACGCTCTTTCAGCAAAAACGATGCTACGGTCACAACAGGCAGTGTCAGCCGTCTCTTAATAGAAAGCGGTTCTGGGCGCAAGCTCATTTGATTGGCTCGGATGGTAATATAATCGGCATTAATACATATGGGTCAAATCTGGATCAAANCCNCTTTNATGCCGTCAGCGTTGGGGAAGTCATCCCTATGCTGAATCAACATAGCGTTCCTTATGAGTTGGAAAACGGAACAGGGCTTGAACGTATTTTTTCTTATATTGCTATAATTGTTGTTATAGCTATCATTGCGGCATCTGCCCTGCTTCTCAAAAGGAAACCAGCACCCGCTTCTGTAAAAAATACGGAAACCGTTAGAGCCCCTTTTATTCGCTCTCTAGCACCCCAGTATGACGGGCTGGTAATAAAGCTCCATAACCAGCCAATACAAATTGGCCGAGATAGTGCTGTCTGCCGTTTGGCCTATCTGGATAATACTCCCGGAATTAGTTCGAACCATTGTAAGATTTCATTCAATAAAGCAGATGGGCAATTTACTGTCATTGATTTCAATTCAAGTTACGGGACATTCATCACCAGCGGGCAGCGGATTGCTGCTGGCATTCCGCAGAATCTTGCTCCTGGAGCCTCAATCTACTTAGGCCCTGTTTGAAAAATAGGGAAAGTTGAGCTAAATCAACAAAATAGCGGTAGCGGCAATGTAAACGAAGGCGAGAAAAGAAGCATCCAATTTGTCATATCTTGTGGCGATTCTGCAAAACGATTTGAGCTTTTGGAAGAAACATTCAACCAAATGGTGCTCTTTATATAACCACCAATCAACCGGCCACGGATCCGAAACATTGCTCTGTGGCGGGATTACATAGCTGGCTCCCTGTTCTGAGATGTAAGCTCGAATTGTCTTTGCTCCATAAGCATAGTCTGCTAACACATTGCTGCCGCTGATTTCTACCTTTTTCAGCAGTTTCCCCGAACACGGTCTACCACAATTACAAGCGGCTGGTGGCCTCTATCTTCCGGGGTACTGTCAAGAATAATGCNCAAAATAGTTTNCGGGTTCTGGCAGAATAAAATCAGCCAGCAATCGAGGTATCCTCCAGAGATGCCTCTAAGTGCTTCATATTCATGTACTTCTTGTTGCCCCACTGGGTGCCGACTACATGGCGGAGCCTGGCACAGACCAGCATAAGGGTAGAATTGCCATCCGGGAAGCAGCCCACTACTCTGGTGCGGCGGCGGATCTCCCGGTTGAGCCGTTCCATGACATTGTTGGTGCGGATACGAGTCCAGTATTCGCTGGGAAAGCCGCAGTAAGTCAGAGTCTCCTCAATGCCGTCTTCTGCCTTCTTTGCAGCCTCGCTCAGCTTCATGGTACGAAGCTCCTCCGCCACAGATTTAGTCTTCTCTCGAGTAATGTCATTAAGCTAGCCGCGAAGAAAGAAACGGCAGAAGGCAATAGGATTCCGAAGGAAATCCAGAAGGAACTTA
>NZ_CAJMXG010000337.1:0-2600 GCF_905219725.1 Oscillibacter sp. CU971 | reverse complement strand
GAGGCTATGCTTAATACACATTCCCGGATATACCCCGAACTTTTTCCATTAGAGGACTCCGAACAGTAAGCGCAGAATTATAATTCAATTCATATAATCATATAAATTAAAGTTTCAATTTGACTTTGTGTATTCAAGACAGTTCAAACTATTACACTGTAATAGCCCAAAAAGCAGCAGGAATACGAAAGAAAATTGGGATAAATTAAAAAGAGCATTTTTTGTAATGTTCTCATTAATACTTCTTTGGGACAACTTGTCCCGAAGTCTTTTGCGGTGGCTGTGTTAAGCAGTTGCCGCTTTTTATCTGTCAAATAAGGGAGGTACAAGTATAGCCACAACCAGACTCATTACCCACCATATCAGCAAGGGGGAAACCATCGCCAGCTCGCTGAAGGATCGTCTGGACTATGGGAAAGACCCGGATAAAACCCAGGACGGCCAGCTCATTTCTTCCTATGAGTGCGACCACCAGACCGCCGATGCCGAGTTCCTGCTCTCCCGGGCAAAGTATAAAGCGGTCACAGGCCGGGAACAAAAGCGGGAGGCAGATGTGCTCTGCTATCAGATCCGCCAGTCCTTTGCGCCCGGGGAAATTACCCCGGAGGAGGCAAACCGGGTAGGCTACGAAACAGCCATGCGCTGGACGAAGGGGAAACACGCCTTTTTTGTTGCTACTCATACAGATAAAAAACATATCCACAATCACATTTATTACAATCCTGTTTCACTGGACTACACCCGGAAATTCCGGGACTTCTGGAGATCGGCTGGGGCTCTGCGGCGGCTTTCTGACCGGGTATGTCTGGAAAATGATTTATCGGTTATCCAGCATCCGAAACTTCACAGCAAAGGCCGTTTCCTGCACTATGGCCAGTGGATCGGGGAGCGGCCCCCGTCCGCCCAGCAGAGGGTACGGCTTGCCATCGTTGCGGCTCTGAAACAAAAGCCCGCCGACTTTGCGGAGTTCCTGCGGCTGATGGAGAAGTCCGGCTTTGCGGTAAAGCATGGCCGGGGCGGTGTGATTTCGTTCCTTGCCCCCGGGCAGGATAAGCCCACCCGACTGCGGGCATCCACCCTTGGGGACGGCTTTGATCCCGAGGACATCCGGGCGGTGATTGCCGGGGAGCGGCCCATCCCGGAACTTGCGGACGAGGCCCCGGCTCCTGTCCGGCGGGTTAATCTCATTATTGATATTCAACAGCGCATGGCTCAGGGCAAGGGCCCGGCTTATGAACGGTGGGCCAAGGTTTACAATCTAAAGCAGATGGCCGCCGCCCTCCAGTATCTGCGGGAGCATGGCCTTACGGACTATGAGTCTATGGCGGCCAGCACCGAGGCGGCGGTGGAGCACTTTCACGCTCTGGCCGGGAAACTGCGGGAAACGGAGGCGGCCCTCGAAAAGACATCCGGGCTTATGGCGGCCACGGTGGACTATGCCAAGACCCGGCCTGTGTTTGATGGCTATAAGGCGGCCCGGTACAGTAAAAAATATCTTGCGGAGCACGAGGCGGAGCTTGCCAGCTACCGGGCGGCGAAAGCGGTATTGAACAACCTCTTAAACGGGGAGAAACTTCCAAAAATAACGGATATGAAAAAGACCCGCCAGGAGCTGGCGGAAAAGAAAAAGGCCCTTTATGCGGAGTACCGCAAGGCCCAGGCGGATATGCGGCAGGCCGTGGCGGTCAAGGCGAACATTGACCATCTGCTCGGCCACACGGACGGGCGGGAAAATAAGGCCCCGGAGCGATAGCCCGGGCCGCAGACAACAGGCGTAAGCGCCGGGACTTTGGGACACTTTGTCCCGAAGTCCAGCGGGTTTGGGGAGCTCCCCAACAAGCATTTTCGCAGGGCCAGCGGCACAAGAAAATAGCAGGTGTGGCCACACCTGCCCTGCTTGCCGTTTCGTGCGATTCCTCTACATGGCGCAAAAAACGGAGGTCACGCTTTCTTACGCATCCTCCGTTTCCCGGGCCTGCTTTAGCCCCTCTGCTGTGGCTTTCATTACGGTTAATTCTTTTTCACTCATTGAGTTGAGCAGTATATCAATCTGTTTCCTGCAAGAGCTTTCGCCCGTGTTGGGATCTGGAAAAAAGAATTGATCCACTGAAATGTCCAGCAGAGTGACAAACTGGTAAAAGGTGTTGAGGCTTGGGTGCTGGCCCCTGTTCTCAATATACATAATGGAGCGTGGCACACGATCCACCAACTGAGCGAGGTATTCCTGCGTCCAGCCCTTTTCCTCTCTTTTGCGTTTGATCTCCCGGCCCAGGGCGTGGAAGTCAAGTTGTTTCTCGTATTGGTACATTTTCATATCACCCTATATTATTCTACATTTCGGGTTAGAGTATGAGAACGAAATATAATTTTATATTTAGTAGTATTTATTTTCACTTTTGGCAATATAATTGCATCCTTGTGAAAGATTTTAATGCATGGTACAGTAGAGCTGTGTAAGGGATATACATTAAAAATGGCTTTGACTTTGCCCTTACGGAAAGGTTTATACTTTATATCAAGAAAAGAAGGTGAGAGGCTAAATGTTATCAATAGGAGAGTTTTCACGGATTTGTGAGGTAACTCCAAAAACACTACGCTAC
>NZ_CAJMXG010000336.1:0-2609 GCF_905219725.1 Oscillibacter sp. CU971 | reverse complement strand
GCCCCCAGCGCTTTTCCCCCAGCCAGTCGATCCCCTGAAAGACCACCATTAAAATGGCAAAGGAGGTCATCATGCCGTTCATGGGATAGAAGCCGTCGGGCCGGATCGGAAGGAGGCCGCATAGCATCAAAAGCAGCAGGCCGGACATCAGAAGGTGGATTGCGTATACTTTCATGAAGTACCGCCTTCGGTCATGCGTATGGGAAAATCCCTCCACCAGGCAGAACAGGAACAGCGGCGCGGCCAGCCGCCCAGCCATGCTGAACCACTCCGGCACCCGTCCTGTGTAAGCGAAGAAATAGTGAATGTGGTCCAGGACCATCAAAATCAGGGCAATCCATTTCAGCCCTGTGGAGCTGAGGCCCCTTGTTCTTATACTCTTCATGCGCGCGCTTCCTTTCATTTTGTATTATTGGGTTGGTGTATTGCTATAATAATACAATCATAAAAGNAAGTCAACCCCAAAAAGACCCGCGCCCGGTCGAGGACCGGGCGCGGGCAGAAGGAANGTGNANTNCNTTCCGGGGNGCGGCTTANNTTGCGCCGGNATTTTTGGAGCGGATCACAAACAGCGCGCCGATCATCAGCACGATGCNGATGGGCAGGCCCAGCAGGCCCGGGGCCCCCATGCTCACCAGGATGCCCGCGATGAGGTAGGTNNCGCCGGACACCNCCGCGCAGGTGATGGCGTAAGGCAATTGTGTGGACACATGGTTTACGTGGGCGCACTGGGCGCCCGCGGAGGCCATGATGGTGGTGTCGGAGATGGGNGAGCAGTGGTCGCCGNAGACCGCGCCNGCCATGCAGGCGGAGATGCAGACGATGGCCATGGGGTTGTCCATGGAGAAGACGTTCTGCACGATGGGAATCAGGATGCCGAAGGTGCCCCAGGAGGTGCCGGTGGCGAAGGCCAGCAGGCAGCCGATGGCGAACACGATCAGAGGCAGAATCATCTGGAGGCCGCTGGCGGAAGACCGGACGAAGTCCCGGACGAAGAATTTCGCGCCCAGGGAGTCCGTCATGTTCTTCAGGCTCCAGGCGAAGGTGAGGATCATGATGGCGGGGACCATGGCCTTGAAGCCCTCGGGGATGCAGCCCATCATTTCCTTGAAGCTCATGGAGCGGCGGATGAGGTAATAAACCAGGGTGAACACCAGGGCAAAGGCAGAGCCCAGCATCAGTCCCACGGAGGCGTCGGAATTGGAGAAGGCGGTGATAAAGCCCTCGCCGTCAAAGAAGCCGCCGGAGTAAATCATGCCGATGACGCAGCAGATGATGAGGACCACCACGGGGAGCACCAGGTCCAGCACCCGGCCCTTGTCCTCGGGCGCGTCGTCCTCGGCCCCGGCGTAGGGGTTGGAGCCGGAGAAGAGGTCGCCCTTTTCGATGGCGTTTTTCTCATACTTCGCCATGGGGCCGAATTCGGCCTTCATAAGGATCATGCCCACCATCATGACGATGGTCAGCAGGGCGTAGTAGTTATAGGGGATGGCCCGGAGGAAGAGGTTGAAGCCCTGGCCATCCTCGGCAAAACCGGCCACAGCCGCGGCCCAGGAGCTGATGGGGGCGATGATGCACACCGGGGCGGCGGTGGCGTCGATGATGTAGGCCAGCTTTGCCCGGGAGATGCTGTGCTTGTCCGTNATGGGCCGCATGACGCTGCCCACGGTGAGGCAGTTGAAGTAGTCGTCGATGAAAATCAGCACGCCCAGGAGCACGGAGGCCAGCTGGGCCCCGACGCGGCTTTTAATATGGTCCTTGGCCCAGCGGCCGAAGGCGGCGGAGCCGCCCGCCTTGTTCATCAGGCACACCATGGAGCCCAGGATAATCAGGAAGATCAGGATGCCCATGTTGTAGGAATCAGTGACGGAGGCCACGATGCCGTCGTTGAAAACATGGAGGATGGTGGCCTCAAAGGCGAAGCTGGAGTACAGCAGGCCGCCCACCAGGATCCCTAAAAACAGGGAGGAGTAGACCTCCTTGGTAATCAGCGCCAGAGCGATGGCGATGATGGGGGGAATCAAGGACCAGAAGNNGTTGTAGAAGGGGCTGGGGGACTCCACATAGCCCACATAGCCGCTGTCCGCGCAAGTTTCGCAGGGAACGGCCTCCCCCTCGCCGGAAAGGACAACGCCGGAGGTTCCGCAGTCGGGACACTCAATGTACTTCGTGCCCGCCAGTTCCGTTGGGTCCTCCCCGGCGGCAAGGGCAGGTACGGTCATGGCCGCGCACAGCAGCATTACAACCGCCAGCAGAGGCAAAAACCGTCTTCTCAGGGTTCTCATAGCACTCTCTCCTAAATGAAAATAAAGTCATGACAGCTCGTCATGACTTCAACCCGTACACACTTTCGGATGAATCCACGACAGCGCTCCACCTCCGAAGAGGTGACAGTCCGGGGGATGTTCGCCCCGCGGCCCGGCTCCGGCTCCCTCAGGGGGGAGGGCGAAGCCTCGGCGGAAGCCCCTTTCCCCCTCCCCGGCTCCTGAACCTCTGGGGAGGCGTACTCTTGACGTCCGCGCCTCTATCATGCTGGCCCCTATTATAGTAGCCTGTCCCGAAATGTCAACCACTTTTCAGAAAATATTTCCGCCCTTTTGGCCGGGAGG
>NZ_CAJMXG010000335.1:0-2611 GCF_905219725.1 Oscillibacter sp. CU971 | reverse complement strand
GTCCGGGCCTTCCTCCAGCCCCTGACGGAGCGGAGGGAGGAGGGGCCGGAGCCCTCCCCCATCGGGGGGCTGGACGGACGGCTGTGGCTGTACCTGGGAAAGGCCGCCGTGAGGGCGGGGGACCGGGTTTGCTGGAACGGGCGGCGGTTCCGGGCCCGGAGCGGAAGGCCCCACTTCATCGGCCCGGAGCTCTCCCATTGGCGGGCTGTGCTGGAACGGGCGAGGGAGGCGGAATGAAAGAGCTGAGACAGATGCGGGACGCGGTGATTGCCGCCCTGCGCTCCGGGGTACTGGCTGCGGAGTCCGCCNNCCCCGGCAAGTGGGCGGCGGAGCGGAAAACGGCCCTGGCCACCGTCTCCGTGGGGACGGCGGAGGGCCGGGACCTGGGCTTTTGCGGCTATCTGGGGGAGAGCCGGGGGCCAAACGGGGAAACGCGGGAGGTCTATGGCAAGCACCTGGCGGGGACCATCGCCGTGGACATCCGGGCTGAGCGGGCGGCGGAGTGCGAGGAGGGCGGCGAGACGGCGGCGGCGGTGCTGCTGGGGAAGCTGCCGGAGGGCATCCGGCCCGGGGAGCTTCGGTGGGAGGCCCTGGCCTGGGAGAAGCAGACGGGGCTCTTCCTCCGGCGGGGAACGCTTCAGTGCCAGGCGCTGTTTTTGGCGGAGCGCGGGGAGGAAGAGACGGAGTTCCTGGATTTCAAACTGAAAGGGGTTTTGCAAGGTGAACAATCTGCATGAGCGGCCGGGGGTCTACTCGGCCTATGACACGTCCTCGGTGGTGTCCGGTGGACGGGCGGTCCGGTCCATCGGCGTGGCGGCCAAGGCGGCCAGGGGCGAGACAGGAAAGCCGGTGACGGTGACGGGCTGGGCCGCCGGGGTGTCCGTCTTCGGCGAGGACGAGACGGCGGGAATGAGCACCCTTTTGCGGCTGCTGTTTGAAAACGGCGCGTCCGCCGTGACGGCGGTGCGGGTGGCGGAGGAGGGCACGGCGGAGGACTACGCCCAGGCCTTCGCCGCCCTGGAAAAGGAGGAGGCGCAGATTCTAGTCTGCGACAGCGGCGAGGAGGCGGTCCACCAGGCCCTGCGGAACGCGGTGGAGGCGGNNTCCGCCCTGCGCCATGAGCNCATCGCCGTGGCGGGCTGCGCCGGGGCGGAGGTTTCGGAGCTGGTGAGCCGGGCGGAGGCGCTGAACAGCGAGCGCGTGGTGCTGGTGGGGCCCGACGCCCTGGACGGCGGGGGAAAGCCCCTGTCCGGCGTGTTCGCCGCCGCGGCGGTGGCGGCTCTGGCGGCCTCCGCCCCGGACCCGGCGGTACCGTTGAACGGGGCGAAGCTCAAGGGCTTGACGGGGCTGGCGGAGGACTATACCGACAACGACATCGACCGGCTGGTCCGGGGCGGCGTGNCNCCNCTGGAGTGCGTGGCGGGAGTGGTGTCCCCGGTGCGGGGCGTCACCACCCGGACGAAAACCGGAGGGGCGGCGGACGCCACATGGCGGGAGCTGACCACCATTTTGATTGTGGACGACGTGATTCCCTNCGTGCGCTCCGCCCTNCGCAGCCGCNTCTCNCNCAGNANGAACAACGGCCGGAACCGGGCGGCTATCCGCTCCCAGGTCATTGTGGAGCTGGAGAAGAAGCTGGCGGCGGAAATCATCGACGGCTATGACGNGGTCCGCGTCTCCGCCTCCCACGAGGACCCCACGGTGTGCCTGGTGGAGTTCGGCTTCGCCGTGGCCCACGGGCTGAACCAGGTGCATCTGACGGTACACATTGAGATTTAAGAAAGGGGCGTGAGGAGCATGACGGGATTTCCCACCAGCGCCGACATCTATCTGGAGATGGACGGCAGGAAGGTGGCGGTGGTTCAGAGCTACACCGCCAAGGCCAGCAAAACCTCACAGAGCGTGGAGGCCTTCGGCGAGAGCGAGCCGGTGGCCACCATCGAGGGGCAAAAGCGCTATACCCTGGAGCTGACGAGGCTCTATGNAACGGACANCGCCGTCTCCGACGGCATCAACTTCTATGACCTGGCCCACTTCTCCCTGGTCATCTGCAAGCCGGACCGGCGGGTCATCTACAGCGACTGCCAGTGGAGCGGCATCGAGGAGGACGGGCGGCTCAACGCCATGGTTGCGGAGAAGGTCACCGTGGTGGCGGCCAAGCGCATCGAGACCTCGGCGTGAGGGACATTGACGAGCTGCGGCCCCTGACGGCGGGGCGGCTGCTGGAGCTGTGGCGGCAGTGCCGGGAGGCGGAGGACCCCCTGGAACGGGTGCTTCGCTGCAACGGGTTGATTTTGTCGGAATGCTGCTTCTTTCAGGGCGAGCGGGTCTATGGGGACGGAACGGAGGCCCTGGCGGACCTGACGGGGCGGCAGATGGAGCGGCTGCTCTGCCGTTTGGCCGGGAGCGGCGGAGACGGAGAGGACCGCCGCTCGGAGGCGGTGAACCCGGAATTTGACGCGGCGCGGTTCGCCGCGCTTTGGAGGGCGTGAGGAACGTGGACTATTTGGGCTGGGAGCTGGAACGGCAGCGGGCGGCGCTGTGGGCGCTGCTGGGCGGCGGGAGGGCGGAGGACGGGGAAGCCCCCAGAGAGGATGATACCGCTTGGGAG
>NZ_CAJMXG010000334.1:0-2614 GCF_905219725.1 Oscillibacter sp. CU971 | reverse complement strand
GAAAATATCTTAAAGTCAATTCAGGTTTTGTTTGCTGGTGAGGAAATCCTTTATGAGACGGAATCTTTTGCGATTACTGGAAATATTTTAGATGAAAACCTATATCAAGGTACTCGTTCTGACTTAATAAATGCAAAACTTACATGCCTTGCTCAAGTTAAGCGTGTTTATCCTGATGGTACCGAGTTGATGAAAAATACTATTTTTACAAAAATTAAGGATGCCAGTGCAAAGGATAAATTAATTACATCAATGCAGGCGCTAACTTCCGGTAATGTGTTTGATTTTGAAGCGACTGCTGTCTCTTCGATTTACGAAAAACCTGTATATCAGTTAGAGATAATTGCTTTGTATCAGTAAGGGGAGAATAACATGCTTGACCAAACCTCCACCATCATTTCCAAAGTCTGGGGTATGTGCAACCCCCTGCGGGACAACGGTGTGTCCTACGGCGACTATCTGGAGCAACTGACTTACCTGATTTTCCTGAAAATGTCGGACGAGTATTCCAAGCCACCCTACAGGCGGGAGACTGGCATCCCCTTCGGATATACTTGGGCGGACATGAATGCCCTCAAGGGCGCAGAACTGGAGGAGCAGTACAAAGCCACCCTGGAAAAGCTGGGGGAACAGGGCGGCATTCTGGGGAAAATTTTCAAGGGCGCGGTGAACAAGATCAGCAGCGCCGCCATCCTGTACCGCATCGTGCAGATGATCGACCAGGAGCGGTGGGTGTCCATGTCCTCCGATGTGAAGGGCGAGATCTATGAGGGACTGCTCCAGAAAAATGCGGAGGACGTGAAAAGCGGCGCAGGGCAGTACTTCACGCCCCGGCCCCTCATCCGGGCCATGGTGCGCTGTGTCCGTCCGGAGCCCATGAAAACCATCGCGGACCCCTGCTGCGGCAGCGGCGGTTTCTTTCTCGCCGCACAGGAGTATATCGCGGATGAAGCCCACTATACCCTGGACCGGGAGAAAAAAGAGTTCCTCAAAAACCAGACCTTCTATGGCAACGAGCTAGTCCCCTCCACCTTCAAGCTGTGCCTGATGAATTTGTATCTCCACAACATCGGGGACATCTACGGAAACGTCCCCGTCACTCTGGGGGATGCACTGCTGACCGACCCCGGCTACCGGGTGGACTATGTGCTGACCANCCCGCCCTTTGGCAANAAGTCCTCCATCACCTTCACCAATGAGGAGGGGGAGCAGGAGGNGGAAGACCTTGTCTACANCCGGACCGACTTCTGGNNCACCAGCTCCAACAAGCAGCTGAATTTTGTCCAGCACATCAACACGCTCCTGAACGCCAGGGGCAAAGCGGCGGTGGTCGTACCGGACAACGTGCTCTTCGAAGGCGGGNCTGGCGAGACGGTGCGCCGGAAGCTCTTGGAGACNACCGATCTGCACACGATCCTGCGCCTGCCCACTGGGATTTTCTATAAGCCTGGCGTCAAGGCAAACGTGATTTTCTTTGNCANGCGCCCCGCCGGCCCAGAGCGGCAGACGAAAGAGGNGTGGGTGTACGACTTCCGCACCAACATCCATTTCACGCTGAAGCAGCATCCCATGACGGACGCCGATCTGGAGGATTTTATCTCCTGCTTCCATCCGGAGAACCGGCATCAGCGCCATGAGACATGGTCGGAGGATCACCCGGATGGCCGCTGGAGGAAATTCACCGTTCAGGAAATTCTGGACCGGGATAAAGCCAGTCTGGATATCTTCTGGATCAAAGACAAATCTCTTGCGGACCTGGACAGCCTGCCTGCGCCGGATGAATTGGCTCTGGATATTATCGAAAATCTCCAGAGCGCACTGGATGGTTTCCAAGAGCTTATGCAGCAACTAAACACGATACCGGAATGATAGTTCTATGCACATCTATCATGATGCTTCACGAAATACACCTGCAAGGGTCAACCTCTGCGGGTGTATTTTTTCAGTGGCACTCACAGCAGAATTATTTATTATGTCCAGGTACAAAAAATTTTATACGCTCTCTTGACAAAGCTTACTCAATCAAGTATCCTATACATAGAACATATATTCGGGTGCAACAACTGAACAAACTGCCTCGCTCTACTTCCGACTTACATATCCGAGGCTGTGCAAGATCTCGCGGTACAATATTCTGTACCGCTGGTCGTTTTGCCAGCAAGGATGTGTAGGTCTTTTGTTTTTCTGGTATGGAGGGAACAGCGTGGACGGCTATCACACTCTGTCCTGTATTCCATCACAGAGAGAAAAGACTGTCACAACTGACAAGGAGGCAAGTCCTATATGAAAGAATCCACCTACAAAAGCTACGACNAACTGCCGCTGTTCCTGAATGCGGCAACGGTGGCGAGAGTGCTGGGCGTCTCTCCGTCCAGTGGTTATGAGCTGATGCACGAACNGGATTTTCCGGTTCGGAAAATCGGTAGCAGACTCGTAGTGCCCAAAGAGAAATTTGTGGAGTGGGTGTCGCAACACACCCAAGGAGGTGCAGATTGAAGTACACACCGTGGCCAAAGCGTGATCCGGTCAAGAACTACTTCCAGCTGCCCAACGAAATATTCCTGCTGGGTCTGTCACCCGGCGCGCTGGCCGTCTACTCGTACCTGCTCTGCTG
>NZ_CAJMXG010000333.1:0-2615 GCF_905219725.1 Oscillibacter sp. CU971 | reverse complement strand
ATAGTCCTCCGGCCGGCTGCCGGAGCCATAACCCCTTGTATGGCTGATCAACTCGTCCTCGGCGTCGGAGATCACCACCCGCCTTCCCGAAGCGGTCCGATCTCCCTGCAGTAAATCAAACAGGTCCCGACGGGCCAATAGAGAGGCTTTCGCCTCTTCCGGGGATTTTTGCAGCAGGCCCTCGATGAATTGTGATGGGTCCTGCCCACCGGTCATGCTGGCAAAATGATCCAGCACCTGCCCACTTAATTTCCGCTTTTGTCGCTGCAGCTTGGTGACGATCTGCGCTACCTGATTTGTAATATAGCTTTCATCCCGCATCTCCTCCAGGCCGTCCAGCAGTTGGACGTACGTTGCAGTGGGATTGACCGATACAGGCTTCATGGTGTTCACCAGGTCCAGTGATTCATAGACGCCCACCGGGTCGTATATCTCAAAGTGCGTTTTGTGAATCTCCGGGCACCGCCGGGTAGCGCGGCCCAGCATCTGCTCGAACAGGATGCGGGATTTTACGCGGCGCATAAAAACCAGCGTTGTGATTTCCGGCACGTCGATTCCCGTGGTCAGCAGGTCGACGGTTACGGCGATGCTGGGATACCTCTCATTTTTGAAGCGTTTGATGGCCTCTCGTACTTTTTTCGGATCGCCCCCGCCTACGCTGCCCGTGATTTTCATGACCGCGTCGTTGTCTACGCCCAATTCGGAATAGATATTTTTCAGAATATCCACGATCATGTCGGCGTGGGCGTCGTTCACCGCGTAAATCAGGGTTTTTCCCTGTTCTTCCACATTCTCCGGGTCAATATTGCGGGCAATTTCCTCCAAAACCGTGCGGTTAAAGCTTTCGGTGATGACTTTCTTGTTAAAGTCCTCAACGTCAAAATCCAGCTCGTCATCCAACAGTTCACTGTTGGTCAGTTCTTCAGTCACAGGATCATAGACGGTCACCGTGTCCCCATTTTTATAATGGATGCCTTCATCCCGCAGACGGGTGACAAGGTTGTGGGGCGCATCGTGGTCCACCAGATAACCCTCAATCACGGCTTCCCGATAGGTATACTTGAACACCGGCTGTCCAAAAATCTCCGTGGTCTGGAGAGCAGGGGTCGCCGTCAGAGCGATTTTCACCGCGTCGAAGTAATCGATTACCGCACGGTACTTGCTTTGATAGTCCCGCTGGTCCCGGTAAAGCGCCTCCTCGTCGCTCATCTCCTGATCCAGGAGGTAGCCACGATGGGCCTCGTCCACAATAATCAAATCGTAATCCGTGACAGCGGGCATACGCCCTTCCCCGCCGTTGTAAAGGACCCGTTTCACCATACCTTGAACAGTTGCAATGTGGACCCGAGTCTCCCGGTCAATGTTCTGATCCTGAAGGCCATTGATATTATAGAGCTTGTCCAATGTCATCAGCTCCGCCAGCTTGACCTCCTTGAACACATCCTGGGCCTGTTCGCCCAACGCCGTCCGGTCCACCAGAAACAGAATGCGGCGGAACCGTTTTGTCTCCAGGAACCGGTAAATAAGCCCCAGGACGGTCCGGGTCTTGCCGGTTCCGGTGGCCATTGCCAGCAGGATTGCCCGTCTGCCATCCATGACCGCCTGCTCCGCCGCCTGAATGGCGCGAATCTGGTAGGGATATAGGCTCAGACCATCCCTGTCTCTCAGCAAATCAAAGGGCGCGGCCTGCAGCGCCCGATTGCCCGCATCGACGTCCTTTTCCAGCAGCGCCAAAAGGCCCTCCGGATCGATCCACCCGCGCAGCGCCTTCGGTGCGTTGGAGGGGTTCCGCAGGTCCAGGAACCAGATGCCGGACTTGGTCCGGTATTGCTCCAAATAAGGCCGGCCGTTGGTGGCAAATGTAAAGGGAACTTTGTAGTCTCCCCAGGTCCCCATCTGATAGGACGCGTCCTCTCCCCGGATACAGCGCGGATAATCCTTTCCCTGATAATCCGGAGGGGATGTCCTTATGCTCCGCCTTCGCCTCAATGACAGCAGCCAACTTCAAGCCAATAAACAGCGCATAGTCTACCCTGCCTCGATTGCCCAGCTTTGAGTCCGTTGGCCATTCGGCAATTGCTAAATTACGGCCCTTGACCGGCCGGGTGCCTTTGGAATAGCGAAGATTTTCCGTGTCCGCTTCCCAGCCCACTTGACAAAGCTGCTGATCGATAAGATAGCGGGTCTCCGCCTCAGACTTTAACCGCTGATTGGCCATCCGGCTTGCCTGCTGGCGGCGGGCGGCCTTTGCGACTGGAGCGGCAGCGGCAGCGGCCTGCTCCGTCTGTTCTGTCAGCCGGGTTTCCTCTTGCTTTTCCGCTGCTTTATCCACTTGAGAAATTTGTTCCTGCCTGGAGGGCATCACAAACTCTTGGCTTTGGTAACTCCAATCCCCATAGGTCTGCATAAACCACTCGCAGAGGCCGTGTGCCATTTCCAGCAGGGCTTTGCTGTCAGATATGGACTCATAGTTCTCATGAACAGCCCGATTCCGGGCCTTCCGAAGGGCGTGGAGAATGTCCGTCAAGTCTCTTGTGAGGAGGCCCTCCTGGATTAGGGTATCAATTCGCTTGACGGCTGTATTATCTATAGGTAGAGGAATCTTGTCGTAAGTA
>NZ_CAJMXG010000332.1:0-2619 GCF_905219725.1 Oscillibacter sp. CU971 | reverse complement strand
CTCTGATACCTGGGAAATCGCGCAAAAAAACAGAGAGCAACGGAAACGGCCCATGAAGCGGGACGAGATCGGATTGTTTTCTGGATTGGTTGTCTGCTCTGATTGTGGAAAGCGGTTATATCATAGCCGTGGAATTTCCACAGCGCATGAACGGGAGAACTACACTTGCGGTACTTACCGCCGCTTTAGCAACCGATGCACCGCACACTATATCCGCGTAGTAGTTTTAGAAGAACTTGTATTGCAAAACTTACAGCGGGTTGTGGCCTATGCGCGGGAGGACGAAGATGAGTTTGTCCAGCGCGTGATAGAAAACAAATTGGCTGTCCAGCGCACGGAACAGGAGCAATCCAAAAGAAAGCTGGAGAAGCAAAGGCGGCGTATTACAGAATTGGACGCAATTATACAGAGACTTTATGAAGATGTATGTTGTAAAGGGTAAGGTTCTCACCTTGCCAAATAAACATAGCTGCGGCTCATTTGTGGCAAAATGGCATAAGCAGTTGTGAGAAAGGCGGTGATACCGCAAACTTTGTCGTTTCCTTCAACTGCATCCATATCAACCACGAATGGAGGACACATCATGGAATTGACCTACACAAAAGTCGGAGACTACTACATCCCGGACCTGATTCTGGACGATCAGCCGGACAAACCCCTGGGGCGGTATGGCCGGATGCGCCAGAAGTTCTTGGAGGAACACTACCCCGGCACCTACAACCGGCTGCTGCTCTCCGGAAAACTCTGGACACACCTGATTGACACTGACACCACCTGTAATGAGCGGATGGACCGGCTTATCCCCGTCATGGCTCAGCGCGAGGGCGTGACAGAGGCACTGAAAGCGGCGGACCAGATGGAATGGGTAAGGCGTATGAACAGCATCCGCAACCGGGCGGAAGAAATGGTCCTGCACGAATTGGTCTTTGCCCTATAAGAAAGTGCGGGGGAGCGTGGTGATTGCCGCGCTCTCCCGCGCTTTTTTTGCGTTATTCTTTCCCTCTGCTCTTGTAAACATTATATCGGTTCTTGCATTGGGGACTGCAAAACTCGGCGTTGGGGCGGCTGGCGGCGAAAATTTTATTACAATGTTTGCAGGCTTTCAAGGTGCTGTCCGTGTCCGTCAGCATAAAGCTGAACATCATTTGCAGGCACAGCAGCAGGGAGTGAAAATCCCATATGATCGTCGGCCTGTCCAGCAGGGCAATGTGGTAGGTCGGCGCGATACCGCCAAACGCCGCCATCCCCTGCCGGTAGAGGTCGCGGGTCATTTCGTCCAGTACATCATAGTCGTTGTAGTAGAGGAAACTGGAATAAAAAGAAAATGCCAGGTCTTTGAACTGCCGCGCCAGCCAGTCATACCGCTCGGCGTACTCACGTTGAAAGCTCATGCTCACCGCCTGGGGCGCGTCCTGCATGGTCAGGGCCAGCGCCATCATCGCCCTGTCGCCTGTCAAATTCCAGCGGGATTCCGTTCCCTTCTTCTGAATATCCAGCTTTTCAAAAGGGAAGAACAGCGCCAAATAGTCCTGGGTGGGCATGGATTCTTCCCGGACAAAATGATTCTTCGGCAGATACACGGCCTTATAGTCCATGAAAGACGGCGTGGTGGGCAGAGCGGTCAGAAACCCCAGCAGCCCGTAACGGCTGACAAACTCCATGACCGCCTCCCGGACCACGGCCTCCCCCTTGCGGTTCATCTGCAAAGCCCCTACGTTCAGCGCGTCCAGCACCATTCGCTCCACATTCTTCAGAGGATCATAGACCTCCGGCTTCGCGCCCGCTGCCGGAGTGATATAAAAATAGCCGTCCCGGGCTTTTTTGTATTCATATTCACTGTATCTCACCCAAGGGGAACTTGCCTTTTGAAACAGGTTCTTCATCCAATCCCTCCCATTCTGTAATCTATGTGTCTCAAAATCATATTACCATCTGTCCTTGTCATCGTCAAGGACGGATTTTTTGTATTCCTCCAGGAAAGTTTTCTCCCGCAGCATCAGGGACCGTCCCTTGCCGCCCTTTTCAGCTATATGTTCGAACAACTTCTTTTGCAGCCGTTTCAGCAGCCTTGCCCATTTCTTTCGGATATTCCGGTCCGTCTGGTTCAGTACAGCACCCAGTTCTGCGCTGCTATACCGCCGGAGGACTTTATAATAGAAAAGCTCCTTGTGATCTTCCTTCAACTCAAAGATCATCTTTGACAGAAAATCGTCTGCCAGCAATTCGTGCATCTCATAGGGACAGTCGAAAATGATATTGAGGAAGTATCCGCTGCAAAGCTCCCGCCAAAAGGGACTGCACAGAGAAGCCGGAAAGACGGTTCCCTCCTGCACAGCGCCGTACTCCAACGGCACGTCTCCGCGCAAGACCTCATGATCCCGCTCCCGCCGCTCCCGGTTTTCGTCCAGTTTGTCCCACCAAGCAACTACCTCATTAAAATCATTCTGTGTCCTAGCGGCTTCTTCCAGTCGGGTCAGGGCCTCCCGCCGCAGCTCACGTTTCAGCTTCTTCTTTTTAGGCGGGTCCTTCGGTTCCAGGGACCGCCGCCGTGATTCTTCATCTTGCCTGGGATGGATTTTCAAAGTCTGTTCCCGCTCAGCCTCCAACTCCGCCGCGATA
>NZ_CAJMXG010000331.1:0-2619 GCF_905219725.1 Oscillibacter sp. CU971 | reverse complement strand
TATAATATCCATGAGGCCGTTGAATTGGATGTCCATGCTGGCATGATTGATAAATTCCTCATTCACAGGAAAAAGAATCGAGAAATTGTAGTATGTCTTGGAGTTGAGAGCATAGAAATTGGAATGGTACGCATTTTGCTTTAGCACGCCCTGAACCTTTAGCGTTAAAGGCCGCCCAAGAGCAGATTCTTCCATTTCTATTGTTGCTCCAACGGGGTATGTTTTGCTTAACCCCATTCCTATTGAGTCTGTTAAAGTCGAAATGCTGGAAGNTGGCGAAATGCCGTCTGGCACATGGTCTACGATGGTTGCGGGTTTAGGATCGCCCATCGCAATGAAGGATCTTAACTTTGGCCCGCTGGCTGTCAGTGCGGTTGAAGGCATGATTTCCATCGCCAAGTCCCTGCAAAAGCGCGAGGTGTCCTGCATTTACTCCGGCGAACAAGGCGGCTTTAACACAATGGTTCCCATCTATACTGCGGCCAAATTGGGCCTTCCGATCTTGGACCTGGACGCCAATGGCCGGGCGGTACCGGAACTCAATACGGGGCTGAATCCCGTTTATGACATTCCGCTTCCTCCCCTGATTTTGTCAAATCAGACCGGCGATATTACAGTTGGCCTTCCCAAAAATGCCCAAGATAATGCCGCCTGTGAAACACTTGCCAGAACGGTGTCTACCGCTTATGGAGGTGTCGGATTCTCCGCCTGGTTGATGAATCAGAGTATGCACAGAACGGTTTCTGTCCTTGGTCAACTCAGCCTGTCTATTGAAGTTGGGAGGATTTTCCTCAAAAAGCCGGTAGATTCAAGGGATTTGATTGACCGCTTACGGAGCGTGGGTGTTGCACCGAAAGTGTTCACTGAGGGCGAAATTACAAACATAGATGTTAAGGTGGAAGATGGCTTCGACTACGGAAAAACGGAGATTACGGAAATTGGCGGCAAACACGTATTCCAGGTTGATTTCAAAAATGAAAACATGATCATTTGGGGGCCCCAGAAAGAAGCGTTGCTGGTTGTGCCGGAGTTGATTATTTTAGTGAACTTAGAAACGATGGAACCTCTCTCCAATGCCGATACGGCGGTTGGCCAGCGCGTTTTGTTGTTAGGAGTCCCCGCACCCCGGCAGTGGTGGGATAAACCTGCCGGCTACGATTGCTGGGCCAACATTCTTAAGCAGATTGGCTATTGTGAGATTGGTCCCGCTGTTAGGATTTAATATCTACATACAGAGTATCCATCTTTTATAAGGAGGGGAAAATTTAGTTATGGCAAAAAAAGCAATCGAGACTTCTGGGTTGAGCGAGGTCAAGCAGGAGGACAAGAAGCGCTGGTGGGAGATTGCGTTCATCTGGGCGGGCTCCGTCTGCTGCGTTCCGGCTCTGATGGTGGGCGGAATCATCACCACCGGGCTCACCTTTTCCCAGGCGTTCCTGGCGATGATGATTGCCTACGGCATCTGCGTGGTCATGATGATTCTGATGAGCGTCCAATCCACCGATCTGGGCGTCCCGACGGTGGTGGCCGTCTCCGGCGCGTTTGGCAAAAAGGGAAGCAGTTATGTCATTTCCGCGATTATATCGTTTTGCTTTATCTGCTGGTTCGGGTTCCAGGCGGCGCTCTGCGGAGAGGCGTTTGCGGGTATTCTCAATACATTCGGCATTCCGCTTCCCGGGCTTCTGTCCACGATTTTGTGGGGGGCGGTTATGTGCATCACCGCCGTGGTAGGCATTAACCTGATCAAGTGGCTGAACGTCATCTCCATTCCCGCCCTGATTGTAATTTTGGCCTATGCCATGATCGTGGTATTCCGCGACCCAGCGTCTGCCCAAGCGATTCGCGATTATGTTCCTCCGACAAGCATGTCCATGGTGGCGGCTGTGGGTTCCGTACTGGGCGGATTCTCCGCCGGAAGCGTTCTCTCTGGCGATACGACCCGGTACTGCAAAAGCCGCAAAGACGTGGTGATCTCCAGCATTGTCGGCGTGATTCCCATGGGCGTGGGAACGCTCCTGGCCGGCGGCATCCTGGCGATCCACTCGGGAGCGCTGGGCATGGATACCAGCAGCATCGTCTCCATGCTTACCAGCATTGGAAGTCCCATTCTGGGCATGCTGGTCCTGGTATTGGCGACCTGGACCACCAATGTCTCCAACGCTTACTCCGCCGGGTTCGCCCTGCTCAACCTCACCGGAGCAAAAGATGAGAAGCGCACGACTATGACCCTGGTTGCCGGCATCGTGGGCACTCTTCTCGCGGTTTTCGGAATTGCGAACTACCTGAACGGTTTCCTGAACATCCTCTCGGTTACCATTCCCCCCGTGGCTGGCGTGGCGGTTATGGACTATTATGTCAAGCACAAGGCCAATCCGGCCAGCTGGAAGCCGGTGGAGGGAGTTAATCTGGCTGGGTTAATCTCCTGGTTGGCCGGGGCGGTTTTCGCACTGGCTCTGCCGAACCTGCTAATCCCGGCCCTCAACTCTGTGGTGATCGCGTGTGTAGGGTATTTAGTGCTGTATCCCGTTTTCTACAAAAAAGAAGCGGATTGAAAAGCGCACCTTTCCACAGACAGTGGAAATTAAGAAGCTGTACCAATAGAGGGAAAAGTAGTATAAT
>NZ_CAJMXG010000330.1:0-2626 GCF_905219725.1 Oscillibacter sp. CU971 | reverse complement strand
CAGCCGGCCGACGCCGTGGAGCTTGGCAAGCAGCTCTGCGCGCGTGTCCTGCCCCATCAAAACCACGCCTCTTTCAAGAACCGTCACCGGGAGCTNAGCGCCAAGACTCAGGCTGTGCNGAANCAATATGCCGCTCCCGGCATTCGCTCCGCTGAGGATAAGCGGAAGCTGGCGGAGGCGTGGCTGGACTTGGCGGCGGATTTCGTCAAGGTTACGGTCAAGTTCCAANCAGAGGAGCAGGAGAAATGGCAGAAGCAGCAGGAGGCGCAGGAATCAAAACCTGAGCTTGCTATGACTATGTGAAAAGGAGGCTTTTATGGACCAATCCGCAATCATCTTTATCGTACTGGCCGGCGCGGTGTTCCTGTTGATCGGGATACTCGCCACCCACTCCGGCGGGTCCCTCAACGGCATCAAGGCAAGAACTGTCGGAGATGGCCAGCACGGCACCGCCCGCTGGGCCACGAAGAAAGAGCTCATGACCACCTACCGCCACGTTCCCTTCCGGCCTACCCAATGGCGGAAGGGAGAGAACCTCCCCAAGACTCAGGGCCTGGTCCTGGGCTGCGAAGGGAAAAAGAACGCCGTCACCGCCCTGGTGGACAGCGACGACATCCACTGTCTGATGATCGGCGCGTCCGGCGTGGGCAAAACAGCGTTCTTCCTCTATCCAAACCTCGAATATGCCTGCGCCAGCGGCATGAGTTTCCTGGCCCTAGACACCAAAGGAGACCTGGCCCGGAACTGTGGGGCCATCGCCATCAAACACTACGGCTATAAGGTGGCGGTGATCGATCTGCGAAACCCCACCCGCTCCGACGGGTACAACCTCCTGACGCTCATCAACCACTACATGGACGTAAGCCGGGAGGACCCGAGCAATCTCGCCGCACGAGCCAAGGCGGAAAAGTACGCCAAAATCCTTGCCAAGACCATCGTCAACCCGGAGGGAGACGCTTCCAACTACGGGCAGAACGCATTCTTTTACGACTCTGCCGAGGGACTGCTGACAGCGGTTGTGCTTCTGTTGGCAGAGTATCTGCCGCCCCAGAACACGGGGAATACAGAAACCCGGCACATCGTCAGCGTCTTCAAGCTGGTGCAGGACCTCCTGGCCCCCAGCAAAATGGCCAAGGGCAAAAACGGGTTCCANGTCNTGATGGACTCTCNGCCGNAGGCCCACAAGGCCCGCTGGTTCGCGGGGGCGGCGCTGAACTCCGCCGACCAGGCGATGGCCTCCGTCATGTCCACAGTGCTGTCCAGGCTGAACGCCTTCCTGGATTCCGAGCTGGNGCAGGTCCTCTGTTTTGACAGCGCCATTGACGCGGAGACCTTCGCCTCCCAGAAGTCCGCCATCTTCCTGGTGCTGCCCGAGGAGGACCCCAGCAAGAACTTCATGGCGGGCCTCATGATTCAGACGCTTTCCCGAGAGCTGTTCTCGGTGGCTGACGAGCACGGCGGAAAGCTCCCGAACCGGGTGGTGCTGTTTTGTGACGAGCTGGGCACCATGCCCGCCTTCGACATCATGCCCCTCTTCTCCGCCGGACGGTCCCGGAAACTGACGCTGGTGCCTATCATCCAGAGCCTTGCGCAGCTGGAGAAGAACTATGGAAAAGAGGGGGCGGAGATCATTCAAGATAATGTCCAGGATACGATTTTCGGCGGCTTCGCCCCCAATTCCCAGACTGCCGAGGTGCTTTCCAAGGCCCTGGGAAGCCGCACAGTTTTGAGCGGCTCTATCAGCAAGGGGAAGAACGACCCCAGCCAGTCTCTCCAGATGATCGAGCGGCCCTTGATGACGCCGGATGAACTGAAATCCATTCCCAAGGGCCAGTTCGTTGTGATGAAGACCGGCTCTCATCCTATGCGGACCCGGCTGCGGCTGTTCCTGGACTGGGGCATCACCTTCGGGGAGCCGTACATTCGGGAGGAAAAAGCCGCCCGAACGGTGGCCTACGCCAACAAGCAGCAACTGGAGAACGCGGTCTTCCAGAGCCGGGTTGCTCCCGCCATCCCCGAGCAAGCGCCTCCCGGAGTACTCCGAACGGGCAAGACCGCAGGGACCGGACGATGGGGCTGATCGTGAGAGGCGCCTATGGGATATTTTAACGCACTCTATGCCGCCNAGCTGCCCCACCGGGACGTGGCGGTCTACATGTACCTCAAGCACCGTGCGAACGTCGAGGGCCGCTGCTGGCCCTCGGTCCGCACCATCGCCAAGGACCTGAGCCTCTCCAGAGCCACAGTCCAGCGGGCCTTGCGGGAGCTTCAGCAGAACGGGTGGATCGTGGCGGAACCGCGCTGGAGGGAGAACGGGAGTTGTACCTCCAATTGCTACCGGCTGCTATAACTCCCGAAAAGAGGACAGACCCCTCCGCCAAGGGAGGGGCCTGTCCTTTTTCCGGGCCAGGGAGGCGTCATGGTGAAGCCCCCAGAAGTTACCACCGAAAGGGCTTACGATTAGTACAGGGAAAGAACAGGCATTCCCCCTTTAATCGGTAAGCGGTCATCGTTGTAACTTGCAGCATTCATTCTACTCCTCTATAAAGAATAAGAAGCTGTACCAATAGGCTAAAACCGCTTGAGTAAAGTGCTGAAAGCAGCAATGGTGCAAACAGCTTGTGCA
>NZ_CAJMXG010000329.1:0-2652 GCF_905219725.1 Oscillibacter sp. CU971 | reverse complement strand
TGTGTATAAGAGACAGATCTGACCCAGGGGGGAAGCTGGGCTTCCGCCGCTTTTAACCGCCACCTTTACAACTCCCAGGGGCAGCTGACCGCCGGGACTGTGCTGGACCGGGACGGGGATGTGCTGTCCTCCGTGGAAAACGGGGAGCGGACTTACTATGACAGCGAGGCGGTCCGCAAGGCTACGCTCCACGCTGTGGGGGACCTTCAGGGGAACATCGGGGTTGGGGCGCTGAACGCGTTTGCGGACCGGATGACGGGTTGGAATCTGATCAACGGGGCCTTTGGCGCGGACCGGGGCGGGGAGCTGACTCTGACCCTTGACGCCCGGTACAATTACGAGGCCTATCAGGCCCTGAACGGCCATGCCGGGACGGTGGCGGTATACAACTACAAGACCGGGGAGGTTCTCTGCATGGTCTCCGCCCCCAGCTACGACCCGCTGAATGTCCCGGAGGACATTGAGACCAACGACCGCTGGAAGGGGGCTTATGTGAACCGCTTCTTGTCCTCCGTTTTTACCCCCGGCTCCGTTTACAAGACCGTCACCCTGGCGGCGGCGCTGGAGAATCTGCCGGACCTGGAGTCCCGGACCTGGGACTGCGCCGGGTCCGTCCAAATCGGGGAAGAGACGGTTATCTGCTCCGGCGTTCACGGAAAGCAGGACATCGCCGCCGCCTTTGCCAACAGCTGCAACGCCGCCTTTGCGGACATCGCCGTGGAGCTGGGGGCGGAAACCCTGCGGAAGTACACGGAGCAGGCGGGCCTTACCTCCGCCTACCGTCTGGACGGCCTGACCACCGCCAAGGGCGCCTTTGACTGGAATCTCACCCTGGGCCGCCTGGGCTGGGCGGGGGTGGGCCAGGACAAGGACCTGGTGAACCCCTGCGCCCTGATGGTCTACATGGGGGCCGTCGCAAACGGCGGCAGGGCGGCGGAGCCTTATCTGATTCTCAAGACCAAAAACGGCCTGGGGATTCCCTCCCTGCCCCGCTGGACCCGCAAAACGGGGACCCTCGCCGGCGCGGGCACGGCGGAAAAACTGGCGGATCTGATGGCGGGGAATGTGGAAAAGACCTACAACAAGAGCCGCTTCCCCAACATGGACCTCTGCGCCAAGTCCGGCACCGCCGAGGTGGGAGAGGGACTGGCCCCCCACGCCTGGTTCGCCGGGTTCCTGCGGAACGAGGACGCGCCCTATGCCTTCGTGGTCCTGGTGGAAAACGGCGGCGGCGGCAGCAGCGTGGCGGGAAACGTCGCGGCCCGGGTGCTGGACGTTATGGTAAACGGCTACGAAAAATGAGAACTATATGTAATGTTTGATAGATAATCAACGGAGGGTATACAAATGAAGCGAAAAAACTCCCTGCTTTTGCAGGGTGTGAAGCAGCTGAATCGGGGGGCCATTGTGTCTGGCCTGGGGTTTTTGCTGTATCTGGGGGCGGCGGCGCTGGGGCGGCGGGACGCGGCGGAGATTTTGTCCGTGGCCTTTGCCCTGGTCTCTTTGTACGTCTTCGCCTCCGCGGCGGCGGGGCGGTTGAAGGACAAGGAGGCGGTGAGCTACAGCCTCCTCTGGGGCACGGGGGCCCTGGCGATGCTGACCTGCCTGTGCGCCCTGGCAGCCCTCCGGCAGCGGCTGGGACTGTAAAAAAGAGCAAGGCCCGGGAGCCATTCCCGGGCCTTGACCAGTTTCGCTTAAAATGCCGGAACCACCGCGCCGCCGAAGGTGTTGTTGATATAGTCCTTCACCGTATCGGATTGGAGGGCCTTCACCAGGGCCTGGACGGCCTCGTTGTTCTCATTGCCCTCCTTGACCACCAGGATGTTCACGTAGGGGGAGTCGGAGGCCTCAATGGCCAGGGCATCCTNCACGGGGTTCAGCCCGGCGNCCAGGGCGTAGTTGGAGTTGATGGCGGCGATGTCCACTTCATCCAGGTTGGCGGGGACGTTGGCGGCCTCCAGCTCCACGAACTCCAGATTCTTGGGGTTCTCGGCGATGTCGTTGGGGGTGGCCTCCAGATTGGAGCTGTCCTTGAGCTTGATGAGGCCCTGGGCCTCCAGCAACAGCAGGGCCCGGCCCTCGTTGGTGGGGTCGTTGGGGACGGCGACCTTGCCCCCGTCGGGGATGGCGTCCAGGGAGGCGGAGTTGCCCNCGTACAGGCCCATGGGCTCAATGTGGACGCCGGCCACGCTCACCAGGTGGGTGCCCCGCTCGGCGTTGAAGTTGTCCAGATAGGGGACGTGCTGGAAGTAGTTGGCGTCCTCGTCCCCGTCCTCCACGGCGGTGTTGGGCACCACGTAGTCGGAGTATTCGTTGACCACCAGCTCAATGCCCTGCTCTTTCAGGATGTCCACGCACTGCTTGAGAATCTCGGCGTGGGGGGTGGGGGAGGCGGCCACGCTGAGCTTCACGGTCTCGGCGGAGCCGGCAGGAGCGGAATCCTCGGGGGCGGAATCGGCGGGAGTCTGGGTGTCCGCAGGAGCGGAGCCGCCGGAATCCTTGCCGCCGCAGGCGGCCAGGGACAGGGCCAGAATCAGGGCCAGGGAGAGAGCGAAAATCTTCTTTTTCATACTGTGTTCCTCCAATTTAAAAACAACGACTTGTTCCGAATGATCTTCGGTATGGGAGGCTTCCCGCCCTCCGGCCTCCGTC
>NZ_CAJMXG010000328.1:0-2652 GCF_905219725.1 Oscillibacter sp. CU971 | reverse complement strand
AGGCCCTCCGGGGCCGGGAGGCCATGGCCGTGGCCGCCGCCGCCGACGCCAAGGCAGAAACCGCCGCCCTCGCCGCCGAGAACGGGCAGCTGGAGGAGCGCCGGAGCGCCGTGGAGGCGGAAAAGGCCGCCATAGAGGAGCAGCTGGAAGAGACCCAAAAGGAAGCCAAGGCCAACCGACGCGCCCTGGAGGACGCCAGGGACGACGCCCAGGCCGCCGCCAACATCATCGCGGGCCACAGCCTGCGGATGGAGGAGCGGGAGAAAAAGGCCGCCGCCGCCGCGGACAGGCGGATGAAGCTGACCATGGACGCGGGAGCTTTGGAAAACCGCATCCGGCTGCTGACGGAGATGGAAAAGGACTACGAGGGCTTTTCCAAGGCCGTCAAGCTGGTGTGCCAGAATAACCTGCGGGGAGTCCACGGCCCCGTGGCGGGGCTGATGAAAACGGATCAGCAGTACACCGTGGCCATCGAAATTGCCCTGGGGGCAGGCCTCCAAAACATTGTTGTGGACCGGGAGGAGGACGCGAAGGCCGCCATCGGCTACCTGAAGCAGCGGGACGGGGGCCGGGCCACCTTCCTTCCCCTCACCGCCATCCGGGGAGAGGAGCTGCGCCAGAACGGCGTGGAAAGGGAATTGGGCTTCGTGGGAATCGCCTCCCGGCTGGTGAGCTTCGATCCGAGGTATCAGAACATCTTCCAGAACCTCCTGGGCCGGACGGTCATCGTGGAGGACCTGGACTGCGGCATCACCCTGGCCCGGAAGTACCATAACGCTTTTCGCATCGTCACCCTGGACGGCCAGGTCATCAACCGGGGCGGCTCCATGACCGGCGGCTCCGCGTCCCGGAACGCCGGCGTGCTGAGCCGGGCGGCGGAGCTGGAAAAACTCCACGGCCGTTCCGCCGAAATGCGGGAGCGCCTGGAGGCGGTGAAACGGGAGGAGGAGCAGGTCCAGCGGGACCTGTCCGCCGCCCGGTACGACCTGGAGACCGCCGAGGGCCAGCGCCGCCAGGCGGAGGACGAGGTTTTACGGCTGGAAGGCGCGAAGAACTACTTTGACATTTTGCTCAAATCCCTGGGCGGGAATTTGGAAAACCTGACGGGAGAGCTGGAGAGCCTCACCGGGCATTTGGAGGAGAACCGGCAGCGAAAGGATCGGGCGGAGCAAACCGTCGCCCAGCAGGAGGCTGAGGCCGCGAAATACCGGGAACAGGCCGGCCAGGCCCTCTCCGGCCAGTCGGAGCTTCTGGCCCAGTCCAGCGCCCTCAGCGAGGAGGTCACCGCCCGGAAGGAGGAGCTGGCCGCCCTGACCGCCGAGCGGGACGCCGCCCTCCAGCGCTCCGCGGACCTGCGCCGCCTGGCGGCGGAGCTGACGGGAGACCGGCGGCAGAAGGAAGAAACGCTTGGGAATTACCAGGAGGCCATTGAAAAGGCCCAGGCGGAGATCGCCCGCCGCCGGGAGGACATGGGTGCCCTGAACCAGCGGCGGCAGAGCTGCCAGGAGCGGCTGAGCGCCCTGAACGAGGAGAAAATGGCCCTGGAGGCCCGGCGGACCGCCCAGAACAAGGCCAGCCAGGAGATGAACGAAAACCTCTTGAACCTGGAACGCTCCGCCTCCCGGCTGGAGCAGAAGCTGGCCACCTCCGGCATGGAGGAAAAGCAGATTATTGACCGCCTCTGGGAGCACTATGAGCTCAGCCACTCCGACGCCCAGGCCCAGCGCATCGAGCTGGAGAGCGTCCCCAAGGCCGCCCGGCGTATTGGAGAGCTGAAAAAAGGCATTGCCGCCCTGGGAACGCCGAACATCGGCGCCATTGAGGAGTATGAGCGGGTGAACACCCGGTATACTTATTTAACGGACCAGCGGGACGACGTGGAAAAGGCCAAGGGGGAGCTGGAAACCATCATCGGCGGCATCACCGGGGAGATGACCCGGATCTTTGCCGAGCAGTTCCAGCTCTTGAACGAGAGCTTCCAGGCCACGTTCTTAGAGATGTTCGGCGGCGGACAGGCCCAGCTGGAGCTGGAGGACGAGACGGACATCCTGAACTGCGGCATTGAGATCAAGGCCCAGCCGCCGGGGAAAACCCTCAAGACCATCTCCCTGCTGTCCGGCGGGGAAAAGGCCTTTGTAGCCATCGCGCTGTACTTCTCGATTTTAAAGGTCCACCCCACCCCCTTCTGTGTCATGGACGAGATCGAAGCGGCGCTGGACGACGTGAACGTCACCCGCTACGCCCGGTACATGCGGGCCCTGACAGGCAAAACGCAGTTCATTGTCATCACCCACCGCCGGGGCACCATGGAGGAGGCCGACGTGCTCTACGGCGTGACCATGCAGGAAAAGGGCGTGAGCAAAATCCTGACCATCAATCTGAACGACATGGCAAAGGAATTGGATATCCAGTAGAGTCCAGCAGAGTAGAGAGGGGAGCGGCAGCGGAAAGAGGAGGAAGTCCATTCGATAACCACCCAAACCCCCGCCCGCACCACGCCGCGGGCGATAGACATGCGTACCCGGAGGAAGCACCTCCTGCGCGTCCCCCGTCCCACGTCCCCCCCGCAGGGGCGATACTTCCTTTTCTCTTTTGGACCGTGCACGGCCCGTTTTCTCTTTTCCTTCTGGAAGGAAAAGAGAAAATGGGGGG
>NZ_CAJMXG010000327.1:0-2654 GCF_905219725.1 Oscillibacter sp. CU971 | reverse complement strand
CAAAGGAGGATGAGAGCGAGGGTCCGTCCGAGAGTGTCAACAACCAGCAATCTCTGCTCAATGAATTTGTCCAGCAGCACCGTTTGACCGTTTTCGACACCTACATCGACGATGGCTGGAGCGGAACAAACTTCGACCGTCCAAATTTCCAGCGTATGATTGCCGATATCGAGGCCAAAAAGGTAAACATGGTCATCACCAAGGATCTGTCCCGCCTGGGCCGCGACTACATCCTGACCGGCCACTACATGGAGCGATACTTCCCGGAGCATCGTGTCCGCTATATCTCCCTGCTGGACGGCATCGACACCGGGGTGGACTCTACAGCCAACGACATCACCCCTTTCCGCGCCATCATGAACGATATGTACGCCAAGGACATCTCCAAGAAGATTTCCAGCGTCAAGCATGACAAGCAGCGCAAGGGCCTGTTCATCGGCGGCAAGCCAGTCTATGGCTACAAGATGCACCCCACGGAGAAGAACAAAATCGTCATCGACGAGGACGCGGCCCCCATAGTGCGCCGTATCTTCGGCATGGCGCTGGAGGGCGTGAGTTGCCGTCAGATCGCTGCCCGGCTGAACGACGAGGGGGTGCCTACTCCCGCCACCTATGCCGGTCTGCCAGTTGCCAATCCCAGCCCTTACACCGGCCTGTGGAGCAGCGAGCGCATCTCCGATATGCTGCAAAATGAAACCTACATCGGCAGCATGGTCCAGGGCCGCACCCGAAAGATTAACTACAAATCCAAGAAGTGCATCAAGCAGGACCGCCGGGACTGGGTGGTGGTGGAGGGCACACACGAGCCGATCATCGACCGGGAGACATTCGACAAGGTACGGGCCCTGGTCAACAGCCGCAGGCATACCCGCAGCCGGACTTATGATTTTCTCCTCAAGGGGCTAATCTTCTGCCACGAGTGCGGCTACCCGCTGGCGGNGCTCAACCGGAAANACGCGGCGGGAGAGGACCGGCTGTATTTTGTCTGCCGGACCTACCAGCGGTTCACCAAAGCGGGGGTCTGCACCAGTCACACCATCAAGGAGGAGACGGTCACCCGGGCGGTGGTGGAAAAGGTACGGGAGGTCTGCGGGGCCTATCTCCAAGCGGACCGACTCCTGCCACAGGCACAGAGGGCAGTGGCCAAGGCTGTCGCGGAGGCGGACAACGAGAAGGAGATCAGCGCTCTCAAGGCTAAGATCGACAGCCTGACCGCCCATCTGGACAAGGTCTACATGGATAAGCTGGGCGGCGTTCTGGACGAAGGCGACTTTCAGCGCATCTACACCAAGGTCAAGACCGACCGCGCTGCCCTGGAGCAGCGCCTCAGCCAGCTGGACCGCCCGGACTTCTCCCCGGCGGAACAGGCCGACTTGGCAAAAAAACTGGTGGAGCGGTTCTTGGATACCGCATCCACCAATCGGGAGCTGCTTGTCAGCCTCATCGAACGAATNGAGCTGACAGCAGATAAACAAATCATCATCAAATTTCGCTTCAACCAGCCGGAAACCGCATAAAACCGACACAAAATCACGAACCACATCGTTTACAATACCCGGGGCGCTATGTGTCCCGCATTGAAAAACGGGCCCTGGAAAAGCTCCGGGAGGCCCTTCAGGAGGGCCCGGAGCGCGGGCCCTCCGCCGGATAGGGCGCGAATCCGCCGGACCCGCCGGCGCTTTTCTTCACAGCTTCAGGGATTCTATGGCCTCCCGCATCTGCTCCGCCGAGGCGCTCAGCGCCGCCCGCTCCCCGCTGCTCAGCGGCATCTCCAGAATTTCCTGCAAGCCCTTCCGGCCCACGATGGACGGAAGGCTCAGCGCCAAGCCGTTCATCCCATACTGCCCGTCCAGCACCGCCGACACCGGCAGCACCGCCCGCTCGTCCTTCACGATGGCCTCCGCGATGCGGCCCACCGCCATGGCGATGCCGTAGTACGTGGCCCCCTTCCGCTCAATAATCTGGTAGGCGCTGTCCCGGACCTCCCGGTACAGCCGCTCCCGGTTCTCCGCTCCCAGGGTCTGCCCCCGGACCCGGCAGAAGTCCTCCAGGTCCAGCCCGGAAACGTTGGCCTCGCTCCACACCGCCAGCTCGCTGTCCCCGTGCTCCCCGATGATGAAGGCGTGGATGTTCCGGCTGTCCACCTCCAGCTCCGCCCCCAGCAGCTGCTTTAAACGCCCCGTGTCCAGCACCGTCCCGGAGCCCATCACCCGCTCCCGGGGATAGCCCGAAAGCCGCCAGGCCGCGTAGGTCAGCACATCCACCGGGTTGGACACCACCAGCAGAATCCCGCCGAAGTTCCGGGCGGTGACCTCCTTCAGCACGGACCGGAGAATTTCCGTGTTCTTCCCGATGAGATCCAGCCGGGTCTCCCCCGGCTTCTGGTTCGCCCCGGCGGTGATGACCGCCAGGGCGCAGTCCGTCAGATCGTCGTAGTCCCCGGCGGAAATCTCCATGGCCGCGCCGTAGGGCAGGCCGTCCCGGAGGTCCATGGCCTCCCCCTCCGCCTTGTCCCGGTTGGCGTCCAGCAGCACCAGGCGGGTAAACAGGCCCNGCTGCAAAAAGCGGAAGGCGATGGACGCCCCCACGTTGCCGCAGCCGATGACCGCCGCTTTTCAGTGGTCGATTTTCATGAAACATCCTCCCTGTTTACG
>NZ_CAJMXG010000326.1:0-2660 GCF_905219725.1 Oscillibacter sp. CU971 | reverse complement strand
TGGCACCATTGCTGCTTTCAGCACTTTACTCAAGCGGTTTTAGCCTATTGGTACAGCTTCTAAGATTCCATCAATGCCGGACGGGCCATACCTGTCCGGCATTTTTTTTATTCTCCAAACATATCTATAAACCGAGGTGATGCAATTTGGAAAGCGCACAGCGAGAACTGGCCGTCGTCCTGCTGGACCACATTCATTCTCTTGGCCTGATATCGGATTTCACCTATTCCAGAGCCGTGGATTTGGTACATTCTGTGATAGACTTTCCGGAGCTGTTCCAGTACCCTGTGTGCATGACAAAGGAGGTAGATATTCATGAATGTGCTCAGGATACGCAATGAAATGCGGAACGGGAAGACCATTTTCGACCTGCCGTTGCGGGTGACCTTCTACGCCAGGGTCTCCACCGATAAGGACGAACAGCTCAACAGTTTGGAAAACCAGGTACAGTATTACACACAATTCATACAGGAAAAACGGAATTGGACCTACGTCCAGGGCTACGTGGACGAGGGTATTTCCGGAACTAGCACGAAAAAGCGGGACAGCTTCTTACGGATGATCGAGGACGCCAAAGCGGGACGGTTCGACTTCATCATCACGAAGGAGATCTCCCGCTTTTCCCGTTCCACCCTGGACAGCATTCAATACACCCAGGAGCTGCTGGAGCATGATGTGGGGGTGCTGTTCCAAAACGACAACATCAACACCCTGGACTCCGACAGCGAGTTCCGCCTGGTGGTTATGGCCGGGGTGGCTCAAGATGAGGTGCGCAAGCTCTCCGAGCGGCTGAAGTTCGGCTTCCGGCAGGCCATCAAAAACGGGCATGTTCTGGGGAACGACAAGCTATGGGGCTACGACAAAAAGGACTGCGTGCTGACCATCAACGAGGCGGAGGCTCAGGTGGTGCGAAAAATTTTTGAGCTCTATGCCAATCAGCAAATAGGCATCCGCCGCATCTCTCAGACGCTGTACGACGAGGGCTTCACCAGCCGCAAGGGCGGGCCCTTCAACGTCCTGACCATCCGGCATATTTTGTGTAACCCCAAGTACAAGGGCTGGTACTGCGCGGGCAAGTCCCAAACCGTGGACTACCGCAGCAAGCGGAAAATCTTCCTGGACGAGGACGAATGGGTCCTATACCCGGACCCATCCATTCCGGCTATTGTATCAGAGGAACTATGGGATCGGGCCAACACCCTGTACAAGCGGCGGAGTGAGCAGATGAAACAGCATCAGAGCGGGGCAGCGTTTCACAACCGCTACCCCTACAGCGGCAAGGTCATCTGCGAGGAGCACGGAACCAGCTTTCACCGGCAGGTGCTGAAAAGCGCCCAGGGGAGCAAAGAAGTCTGGCAATGCCGGGTCTACCGGGACAAGGGCCGCGCGGCCTGTTCCGCACCCCAGCTCAGGACGGCGGAGCTAAATCAGATCATGGCCGACATTTTCGACAGACTGGCACAGAACAAGCGGGCCATTATCGACGCAGTAGCAGCAGTCCTCCAGGCCGTCCCGGACGAGCACGACTACACCCAGGACATCCGCCGTATTGAGGAGGACCTGTCCGCCCTCGGGGCAAAAAAAGACCGCCTGCTGGAGATGAGCATTGAGGACGCCATCTCCACGGCGGAATTTAAACAGCGCAACGACGGCTTCAACCAACAGGCCCAAGCCCTGGAGGAGCGACTGAAAGCGCTCCAAGCGGAGGCGGAAAAGGGGCGGCGGACGGCGGAGCAGTTAGAGGAAATCCGCGCCGCCCTGGAGCGGGAGCTGACCTTCCAAAACGGCATCCACTCCGCCCTGGTGACCACGATCCTGAACAAAATCGTGGTCAAAAGGAACAGCACAAAAGAGAAAATCCAACTGGACATCTACCTGAAATTCGGCGGCCTGTGGGAGGCCGCTTTTGACCGGGCGGATTCCTCCCTTTGCTTCACCCGTCCAAAAAGTACTACACCCAAAGCGCCGACCAGGAGGACCTGATTTCCATCGGCACCATCGGCCTCATCAAGGGCATCTCCAGCTTTAACCCCGCCAAAGGGGCGCGCCTTGCCACCTACGCCGCCCGGTGTATCGAAAATGAAATCCTCATGTACTTCCGCAGCCAGAAAAAGCTCCAGGGGGAGGTCTCCCTCTCCGACTCCATCGACAGCGACAAGGACGGAAACGCCCTCCAGCTCATGGATGTCGTGGGCGTGGACGACACCATGCTGGAGGACCTTCATGACCGGGACAACGCCCTGCGGCTTCACAAGCTGGTCCGGGAGCGCCTCACCTCCCGGGAGGCGGAAATTGTCCGCCTCCGCTACGGCCTGGGGGGCACCGTACCTCTGACCCAGCGGGAGATTGCCTCCTCCTTCGGCATCTCCCGGAGCTATGTATCCCGCCGCGCTTAATGTAAACGATGCCCGGAAAGCCTTGCAGTGCAAGAGCTTGTCCGGGCATTGGGTGCCTAGGGTAGCACCACGCTTATTGTAAATGATGGGGAAATTTAGGGAGATAGGCGGTCATTTATCTATCCCTTGGCAATCATAAAAGTTCGACCTCACGAGCTGTTATTGATTTATCAAGCGGAACAGGCAAAAACCTTACTCGCCGCTTAAGTGTTAGCGGTATTCCGCGGTCACTCTGAATAATATAGTCTGGAGTAAAGAAATAGT